>NZ_JBJEEX010000036.1:0-13388 GCF_051873495.1 Floccifex sp. | reverse complement strand
CTAAAAGGTACAGTACCACGCACATAGCGCGTGGTATTTACTTCGTAATAAAAAAGATGCCATTACTGACATCTAACCATATCACGAGTAATTTCTTTTAAACTACTTGCTCCACACATTTCCATGGCATCTTTTAATTCACTTGCGAGTTTATCCACATAGACTTGAATTCCTTGTTCTTGGGCTCCATAAATCATATTCACAAAAGGACGACAAATTAATACTCCATCCGCTCCTAGTGCTAATGCTTTAAATACATCTTGTCCTGTGCGAATACCACCATCAACGAATACTTTCATAGACCCATCTACAGCTTGTACGATTTCTTCTAATACTTGTGCTGTAGCTGGAGTTCCATCAAGAACTCGCCCTCCATGATTGGATACTACAATAGCACTAGCTCCTGCTTCTTTGGCTTTTAAGGCTCCTTTTACGGTCATGATACCCTTAACAATAAAAGGAACCGGTGTTTGATCAATGATTTCTTTTAATTCTTCAACCGTTTTTCTTCCTGCAGGAGGATTGGCATTTTTTAAGAATGGTAGCCCCGATGCATCAATATCCATAGCAATGGCAATGGAATTCGAATTAAGGGCATATTGAAGCTTTTCAAAGTATGTATCTTTATGCCAAGGTTTAATTGTTGGAATTCCCATTCCGCCATTTTCTTTGATTATTTGACAAGAATTAACCATGATATCGGGATTTACACCATCTCCGGTAAAACCTAAAATTCCAGCTTCTTTACAGCCTTTAATTAAGACTTTATTGTAGCTGACATCGTTATAAGAATCACCATAGTGATTATTTACTGCTCCTACAGGACCAGCAAAAATAGGATATTTAAACGTATGTCCAAATACTTCAAACGTTGTGTCAACTGTTTTGTTTTCGCATAACGTATCCATATTTAAATAAATATCTTGCCACGCATCGTAATTGCGCATAGCTACTGTACCTGAACCCTTTGCCCCAGGTCCAGGAATTCTATTTCCACATGCTTTTCCATTACAAACGGGACATGATTTACATACATTTCCCATGTAAGGACGACTTTGATCTAAGATTTCGTTGTAATTCATAGTCCTTGTTCCTTCACGAAAGAATAGATATCATCTTCTTTTTCAATGTCTTTTTCACTAATTGTTCCCACTGGTGAAGTATACATAATAAATTCTTCGTTTCCATCTAATTCAAACAAAGGATCACAAACATTGTTGTCATAAGCTGCTACACCACATGTACCAATTTTTAAAGCTGTACAAGCTAAATATAAGTTTTCTCCTACATGGCCAACATCAATTGTCAATGGACGATGGGCATTGATTCCATAGCGCCATTCATTGCGATAACACACAATAGACCAATAGAACACAACCGAAGCTTTCTTAGCCCATGCTTGTCCAATTAAAGAGTCATTAATCACATTTTCAATGTCTTCAATTTCTCCTAAATACTCTAATTTATGTCCCATAGGAAGATAATGATATTTTCCTGGTTTTAATCCTTCTACTTTACGAACTACTAAATATGTTTCAAATCCATGTCTTGCCCCACCAGATGGAACCGTACGAATAGTCGCATAGCTTTTTCCACGAATGGATTTGATTCCTTGCGTTGCCCATAATAAATAAGACAACTGTAAAAGTGTTAACGATTCATCAGTATAAATACGATTGCTTTTTCTTGTATTGATTACACTTCTAAAGTCATTGTTCATATCTAAGTTTTCAAAATCAGTAGGAAGATCAATGGCTTCTTGTCGCATTGGTGCTTTTACTAGTGGTGGTTGCGGCATTTTTTTCATTTGATCCGAAACAAATTCTTCTCCACTGGCATCATAATGAAGAAAATCACGACCTTTTTTAATTAATTCAGCTTGTAGTTTTTCATCCATACTCTTGTCTCCTTATTTTAGCGCATATTCTTTCATATCCCAGACTTCATCTACAAAGTCTTCATAGAACTCTGGCTCATGACAAACTAAAATTACTGTTCCAGGATATTCAATCAATGCTCGTTTTAATTCATCTTTGGCATCTATGTCTAAGTGGTTTGTTGGTTCATCGAGTACTAGGACATTACTTGGATTGTTCATTAACTTACACAAACGAAGCTTCGCTTGTTCTCCTCCTGATAAAACATAGACCATACTTTCAATTTGATCGGTTGTAAGTCCACACTTCGCTAAGGCACTACGAATTTCGTATTGCGTCCAAGATGGGAATGTATTCCATAAATCATCGATACAAGAAAGCGAAGGAGCTTTTTCTTCTTGTTGGAAATACGCAATTTGAAGATTATCGCCATTTTGTACCGATCCATCTAAGACATCAATTTTCTTTAATAAACTTTTAATTAAAGTACTTTTTCCTAATCCATTGGCACCACAAATCGCGATTTTCTTTCCTTTTTCTAAGTTAATCGTCATTGGTTTTGATAAAGGACGATCGTATCCAATCACAATATCCTTAGCCTCAAAAATCCATTTAGAAGGTGTTTTCCCCATTAAGAAATGGAACTCTGGCTTTGGTTTTTCTTTAATCAATTCAATGCGTTCCATCTTATCTAAACGCTTCTTACGAGAATTGGCCATTCCACGTGTTGCGACACGGGCTTTGTTGCGAGCAATGAAATCTTCCATTTTTTCAATTTCTTGTTGTTGGCGAACATAAGCCGACTCCAATTGTTTTTTCTTAATTTCATAGACTCTTTCAAATTCATCGTAATTCCCAGCATAGCGCGTTAAATACGGTGCTTGTACATGATAAATCACATTGACTACTTCATTTAAGAACGGAATATCATGACTTACTAAAATAAAGGCATTGTCATAATTCTTTAAATAGTTTTTTAACCAATTAATGTGTTCTACGTCTAAATAGTTTGTAGGCTCATCTAATAGTAAAATATCCGGTTTCTCTAGAAGCAACTTTCCTAATAAGACTTTAGAACGCTGTCCTCCACTTAATTCATTGACACTACGATCCAATCCATAGTCACTAATTCCTAAGGAATTTGCGACTTCTTCAATTTTTGAATCAATTAAATAAAAATCATGTTGATCTAAATACTCCTGTCTTGTTCCTATGTCTTCAAGCAATGCATCCATATCAATGTCTTCATCGCCCATTTTCATGTAATCTTGATTAATTGATTCTTCAATTTCAAATAAATCCGCATACGCCATTTTCAAAGTATCACGAATTGTAAGACCTTCTTCTAAAACCGTATGTTGGTCTAAATAACCAACTTTAACGTTTTTAGACCATTGAATCTTACCGGATTCCGGTTCCAAATGACGCGTTAAAATATTCATAAAGGTACTTTTTCCTTCTCCATTGGCTCCCACTAATCCAACGTGTTCTCCTTTTAATAAACGGAAACTCACGTCTTCAAAAATAGTACGCCCGGCAAAAGAATGACTTAATTTTTCTACTGTTAATATACTCATACTTTCTAATTATACATGAAAAAAAGTATTTTTGTTTAGTGTTTTAAGTTAAGAAGATTCATTGTATTTTGAAAAAGATTATCTTTGTTTTATTATTAATTATTTATCAAAAAAGAGGTTTTATTACTAAAACAGTAATACTAACCTCTTTTTGCTTTAATTTTCATTTCTTTTTCGTCTATATAAAATTGCACTTGTCATAGAAACTAAGGAAACACCTAATCCATAGATAACACCATTTCCTATTCCACCGGTTTCTGGTAAAGAATAGTCGTCATCATCTTCCTCTGGTCCATCTTTAGTATGAGGAACATATTGAATATGGGATTGTTTATGAGTTTCTCCTGTAAAACCTTCTGGTTTCTTACTTGTTCCTGTTCCATCTTCAAACACAAACTCATAAACGGTATCGTTTTCATCGTATCCAGTTGGTGAAGTAACTTCATCTAATTCATAGGCGATGTTCCATTCAATATTATTTGTAATTTCAACGACTCCATCATTATTAGAAACATACTTTCCAACTTCTGTATATGAATTAGTAGTTGGATCATATTTTTTAAGACTAAATGTAGCTCCTGGTAAAGTATTACTATAGTTATTTTTATCTACGGCAATAACTCCAAATCCAATTCCATTATTAGATGTAGGAATATCCACAATGGTTCCAGTAAAATCTGTACGATGACTTTCTGCATTTACATTTACATTTTCGGCAACAACTGTACCATTTAAGTTTTGTTGGATATTTACCGTTGCCCCTGGTGCAATAACCATACCTGTCATGCGATTGGTACTGATTGTCTTACCTGCTGCATTCACAAAATTCCAAATGACTTTTCCAGCTGTAAAATCAATGGTTTCATTGATAGATTGTTGGATTCCATCAATATAGATAGCCGCTTCACTTGGTAAAGTGACACTCGAAACATTGGTACAATCCACATTAATGACAATGGCTCCTTGACAATTACTCTTAAATCCCATCATTTTTAAAGGATTGGAACTTAAATTATTTAGTTCTTCGGCTGTCATATTGTAAACACCCACTGAATTTGCTTCCGTTAATACGAAAGAACGATTGTTCATATCACTTAAATTAGCTGTAACTTTACCAGCTTCCATATTACTTAAACGAGTTGAAAGACTATTGATTTCAGCTTCTACTTGATATAAATCAATAAATGGATTCGTTGTGCTATCTTCATCTTGAATAATTGTATACGGTTTATCAATTTTTGTTCCATTAACACTTAAAGCATTATTGTTGTCCACTAAGCCCATGACATTATCACTACCTACTACAAGAATGTGATTTTCTTTTGATGCACTTGTTGAATTAATGTTTACATAAGATTGGACATACGATAATTCATGTTCATAGTTATTTGTACCAAAGTTCGAATTCGCATATAACTTATTAGCTAATACATTTCCATTGGTATGGGCACCTAAGCGTGCTTCATTAAATGCCACAATATGGAAACTACCCGCTACACCTAATGGACTATTGTCATTGTAGTAATTCGCATAAGTTGAATCATTAGTAAAGGCATTCTTTTGCGTATTAATCGCAAATGTTTTATTTCCATATTTACCTGCCAATATTGTGCTTCTTTCCTGTATTAGGGCATAGATTACTTCTTGTTGCTCTGTCTTTGTCTTATCATTGATAATCGCTTGTGCTTGTTGTTGGTTTCCATCAAGAGTGATATAAACTTCATCAATACTTTGTTCATCATCTACATCAATATGATAAGCACATACAACATCTTCATCTTCTAATTCTAAAGAAACTGGATATGCTTTTGCTTGTGTTTCAGGTTGGAAATTTCCTTTAATTGTGATTTGATTGGTTGTATCTAATTCGGATTCATAAGAGGCATCACTATAAATTGTGACTTGAATTTCTTCTTTATGTTCTGGAAGAATCCCAAATCCTTTTATTCTTTCATCTTCTTTTTCATATTTCACATATTGAACACGATCATCACTATTTCCTTCAATCGTTTCAATAAAATCATCTTCTATGTTGTAGACAATTCCTACATGATCTGAAATATCGTCTTGATTATTATCAAAGAAAATAATATCTCCTATCTTAGGATTTTCTTCTTTATATAAATTCTTTTCTGTTAATTGTTCTATCCATTTTTGACAATTTGCTTCTTTAGGAAAATCAATATTGGCATAATTTAAACAAAAAGAAACAAACATAGCACACCAATCACCATAAGCATCGCCATACCAAGTACCATAGCGTGTAACTCCTTTATATCTTCCTGTTTCATCAATGATAAAATTATTTTCACTTTCTGTATAGCCTAATTGACTTTGGGCAATGGCAATTAAATCAGTTGCTTCATTATTTGTAAGTTCAATATTTTTTAATGTACTCTCCCAATCTGCACTTGTTTCTAAATCCGCATAGGGATTGGAATAACACATTCCTTCATGAACATGTTCTTCTTGTCCACAGATTAATCTTTCCTCGTAACAAGTATTATCGTGTATATGTTCTTCTTGAGAACAAATGTAGTTTTCTTGAATAATAAAACAATCTTCACTATGTTCATGATCTTGATCACAATTTAAAACTTGTGTTATTTCAATGCAGTCTTCATTATGTTGATGTTCTTGTTTTTCACAACATAAAATGGTTTCAAAACAATCTTCATTATGAGTATGTTCTTCCATTCCACAATAAGCTTGGCTTTCTAAAGTCGAAGCCGGTACCATAAGGGCAATAGTTGTTGCCACTACAACACCACAAGAAGAAACCATTCCAATTTTCTTCCAAATCTTCTTTCGTTTCTTCCGTTTTTCCATTTCTTTTAATACATTTTTCATTATAAATTTCCTTTAAAGATACTTTTAAGTCCAAACGACTTTTTCATTTTATCATCATAAATGTCATTAGACAATAAAAAAAAGGTGCCCTTAGACACCTATGAATTCGAAGCGACAATTTTAACACGAGACCATAAATCCGACATGATTTTCTTTGTCGTTTCATTGTATTTGAAATGTTCATCTTTGGCATATCCCGAACGAGGAAGATACGCATTAATACCTTCATAATCCCCTTGTGCAAGATTATATAATACTTCTTCATTACTTGAACTATAGCCTACATAACTTGAATTATCATAGGCTCCATCGTATTCTGTGGCAAAATTAATGTATTCATATGCCAAATCAACGTTCTTGGCATTTTTTGGAATAACCATACCATCACACCAGATATTTGTTCCTTGTTTTGGTTCATAATATCCCATGTTTTCGTTTTCTGACATGATATAAGCTGCATCTCCAGAATAAACCAATCCAATTGATTTACGAGCTTGGGCCATATTATCAATGATTTCATCCGTTACAATTTCTGGTTCCATTGTTTGAACACACTGAATCAACCAATTATATGCTTCTTGGATTTCTGTCTCATCGGTTGTATTCATTGAATAACCCAATGCCTTTAAAGCCATCATGAACGAATCACGTTCAGAATCATATAAATAAATATCACCTTTATATTTTTCATTTAAGAAAATATTCCATCCTTGTTGCTCCAACTCTGCTTCAGATACTTTTGTTTTATCATACACAATTCCTACGCTTCCCCAGAAATAAGGAACCGAATATTTATTTCCTGGATCATACGATAAGTTAACGGTATCATCGACACATAAATCTAGAGCATCTTGAACACGTTCTTTATCTAATTCCATTAATAAATCTTCTTGAATTAATCTTTCAATCATATAATCACTTGGAACTAATAAATCATATGATTCATTATTCGCAACTTTGATATACATTTGTTCATTGGAATCAAAGTTATCCATGACAACTTTAGCTCCTGTTTTTTCTTCAAAATCACTAATAATATTTTCTCCCGTATATTCTCCCCAATTATAAATATGAAGTGTTTGTCCGGCATATGGTTTTTCTGTTGTCGAATCTTTAAAGAATACCAAACAAGCTATGACACAAACTACAATCACAGAAACAATCGCTGTTTTCTTATTGTTTCCTGGTTTTTTAGGATGTTTTTCGCGATACATTGGCCACAGATTTAAAATCAATAAAGCTCCGGTAATTAATACGACCACAAGTGTTGAAATCGCATTGATACTTGGTTTTACACGCTTAGACATTGTATAAACCATAATACTTAAGTTTTTGACTCCTTTTCCTGTTGTGAAATACGAAATAATGAAGTCATCAAATGACATTGTAAAAGCAATTAAAGCACCTGAAATAATTCCGGGCATAATTTGTGGAATAATAACTTTTACAAGCGCTTGCGTAGGCGTTGCTCCTAAGTCCATAGCTGCATCGGCTAAGTTAGGATCCAACGATCGTATTTTAGGAGTAACACTTAATATCACATATGGAATACAGAAGGCAATGTGCGCTAACAACATTGTCACAAATCCTTTTTCCACTTTAAATGTAATAAACAACAACATTAATCCAATTGCCGTCACAATATCTGGATTCATTAAAGGAAAATCATTAATTTGTGTTACTAGTTTTCTTAGTATTTTTTTCGAACTTGAAAGACCAATAGCTGTAATGGTTCCCACGATAGTTGCGATAATTGTCGCCAATAAGGCAATGGCAATGGTTACATATAATGATTCCATCATATCGTGGCTTTTCAACATCGTTTGATACCAACGAAGTGAGAAACCAGTGAAATGAGTTAATGATTTACTATCATTAAAAGAGAACACAATCATGAAAATAATAGGCAAGTAAAAGAAGATTGTTACAAGTGCCATCATGATTTTTCCAAAAATTCTTTTTTCTTTTTTCATGTTAGTCCTCCTTTTGTGCTGTTCTATTTTCCAATTTACGAACTAACATCATTAAGAACATCATTAAGAAGGCCATAATGATGGCAATTGCCGATCCAAAGTTCCATTCTCCCACGGTAATGAATTGATTTTCAATCACATTACCAATTAAGAAGAACTCTCCTCCTCCTAATAACTTAGGAATGAAGAATGAACTAACAGCAGGTAAGAATACCAATGTGATTCCACTAACTACTCCTGGTAAAGACAATGGGAAGACAACACGAATAAAGGTTTGTTTCTTATCTGCCCCTAAATCGGAACTTGCTTCTAATAATGATTTATCCATTTTGGATAGAGATGTATTAATTTGAAGAATCATAAATGGTAAAAAGTTATAAACCATACCAATTAATACAGCAGCTTCGGTATACAATAATTCCACATCTTCGAATCCAAAGAATGCCAATATCGTTGAAACCAATCCACCTTTTGATAAAATTCCAATCCAGGCATAGGTTCTAACTAACATATTGATCCATGTTGGTAAAGTAATACATAGAATTAAAATGTTTTGAACTTTTTCTTTGCAGCGACTTATAAAATAAGCAACCGGGTATCCAATCAACAAACATATAATTGTTGTTTTAACGGCAATCACAATAGAACGATATAAAACAAGTAAGAAGTCTTTGTCGGTAAAGAACTTTTTATAATATTCTAGAGTCATTGTGAATGGCACTATGTCGTTTCCGGGTCTAATGATTGAATAGAATCCAATCAACAACATCGGAAGCAACAACATTAATAGTGCCCAAATAATATATGGATACGCTAATTTGGAAAACTTTTTCATTAGAATCCCATTTTCTCCATTACATGAATATCTTCAGGGAAGAAAGTTAAACCGACTTCTTTTCCTTCCTCTACATAATCCGTAGTATGAATTTTAAAGACACGACCTGTTGTCCAGAACGTAACTTTATAAACTCCTTCTTTAATGTTTTCTTCATCAAAGTCATAGTCAACACTTAAATCCACAGCTTGGTTTTCATCATTTAATTTCCATGCTTGCGCATTGGCCCATAGTTTTAAATCTGTATCTAAAGCCATTGATTCTTTGATTTCATCGACTGTTTTAAAGAAGTTGAACGCACTAATGGCTTCATTAGCTTTTTTATTTTTGATAACACGTTGATCAATCACCCATATTTTACGAGTAATTGATGTTTTTCCAGTTGAGAACGTAACCGAATATTCTCCTAATTCTTCTTTTAAATTTGTTTCCACTTTAATAGAAAGATATTCATCACTCTGCGGATTCCAGGCCTGGGCATCCGCACGCGCAATAATTTCTTTATCATCAATATCTTTCATATCTTCAATGTCTAAATAGAAATCATTGGCACTGATTTTTTCATGTCCATCTTCACTTGTGACTTCATTGTGTTTACGAACATGCATATTTACCGTAACATGAGTTCCAGGTACTGTTTCCACCATAACTTCATAATGTACTCCTTTGAATAATACACTTTCCACAGTTCCTGTCATTTTTCCTTGTTCCACTGGCACAATATCAATGTCTTCTGGTCGAATAATGACATCTACATTTTCATTTTCTTTATATCCTACGTCTACACAATCAAATGTAATATCATCGAAACGCACTTTTTTATCTTCTAACATAACCGCTGGTAAAATGTTACTTTCTCCGATGAAGCTCGCAACATAGCGATTCACTGGTTCATTATAAATGTCTTCTGGAGACCCAACTTGTTGGATTTCTCCATCTTTCATAATGACAATTTTATCCGACATTGTTAGTGCTTCTTCTTGGTCATGGGTAACGAAAATAAAAGTAATTCCTACTTCTTGTTGGATTCGCTTTAATTCATACTGCATTTCTTTTCTTAGTTTTAAGTCCAATGCCCCTAGTGGTTCATCTAATAATAATACACTTGGTTCATTTACTAAGGCACGAGCAATGGCAACACGTTGTTGTTGTCCACCAGACATTAACGTAACATTTTTCTTTTCGTATCCTTCTAATCCAATTAATTTCAACATTTTCATAACTTTTTGATCAATGACGTCTTTAGACATCTTTTTGATTTTTAGTCCAAAGGCAATGTTGTCATATACATTCATATGCGGAAAAAGCGCATACTTTTGGAAAACGGTATTTAATTCTCGTTTATAAGGAGGAAGCTTGGCGATGTCTTGACCATCGAAAATGACTTGTCCTCCACTTGGTTCAATAAATCCCCCTAAAATACGTAGTAATGTTGTTTTTCCACAACCACTTGGTCCTAATAAAGTCACAAATTCGTTTTCATATATATCTAAGTCAATTCCTTTTAAAACAACTTGTCCATCAAAATCCTTTGTGATATTTTTAAATTCAATTATTTTCTTCTTCTCCATTATAAAACCTCTCTAAAACATCGGTGGGGTTGTAACCCATAAAATACGTGCATCTTTATTGGTATAATTAAATAAATAATGAGATTCTTTGCCATTTAAGTAAAACGTTTCCCCTTTACTTACTTTATATGACTTTGTTCCTATTACTAAGTGAACCGAGCCACTTAACACATACCCAAATTCTTCTCCATTGAAACTCGTCATTTCTTGTGATTGTTGTTTGGGTTTTAATGTTAAGATAATGGGTTCCATCTGGTTTTTTTGAGCATTAGGAACAATCCATTCAATCATCGAATCTTCTTTTTCATCTACAAAAAAATCCGCTTGACGAAACACAACTTGAACATTTTTTTCTTCTGAGAAAAAATGAGCTAAATCCGTTCCCAGTGCTTCTAGAATATCTTCTAGGGTGGTAATACTTGGACTCGTTAAATCACGTTCTACTTGCGATAAAAAACCTTTCGTCAATTCAGACCGGCTTGCGAGTTCTTCCAATGTCAGATTGTTTCGTAATCTTAGTTCTTTGATTTTCTTTCCAATCTCCATAAAGTCCTCCTGTTTTGTAGTAGTAAACAAATTGTTTAATAAAAACACATTTATTATACAAAAAAATTTTCAGAATACAATATTTTAAACAAAAAGTTTACTAATTCCATACAAAAAAAATGAATAGTCATAGACTATTCAAGTTCTTTTTTCTTTTGATTAATAATTTCTTGAAGTTCATTAATCAATTCTTTATCTTTGGTTTGAGATACGAAATTCAAAGTGAATTCACGACCGATTTTTTCATCCACAGTATTTTGAATGAATTGTGCTTCGGAAATGGCTGGTTTAAATTTACGAGCTATGGATTTCTTATTATATCCAATTCCACTGACTTCAACAAACCCCATGTTCATTAAACGCTTCAAAACTTGTTGAATTGTATAAATGCTCAATTCATCATTTTGATCTTTAATTTCTGATGCCAATAAAGGTTCTTCGCTATGCCATAAAATTTCCATGATATCGCATTCACGCTTTGTTAATCGATTATTTTTCAATTGTACTACCTCCTCGATTTGATGATAAAATCCATTCCCTTGTCTTCATCATTTCATCTTCGAAATTCTTGTAATCTTTTAACTTCCAAGTCCAGTTGTCATTTGAACATGTTCCCGGTAGATTAATACGAGCTTCTTGTTTAAAGCCACATATATCCCAAATTGGAAGTACAGCAACATCCGCATTAGAATCAAGAACATAATGACAGACTAAATCATTAAAATTTCGATGATCATATCCTTGTTTTTTAAAGAAACGACGTAAATTAATGCGCTGATTTTTAGAATAATTTTGGTATGCCTGATTCACTGTCGCATTATCATGGGTTCCCGTATAAATAACCTCATTTCGTTTTGATGGTTTCTTTAATAACTTTGGTTCCATTCTAAATAATACTACATCCATACCCGGAATATCAAATTTCTCTTCTAATTCTATCACTTCTTTACGAATATCACCTAAGTCCTCAGCAATTAACTCAATACCAGGCACGGCATCTAATATTGCCTGAATGAGTTTATCACTCGGTCCAAGGATCCATTCACCGTAAACAGCGGTAGGACAGGAAGCAGGTATCTTCCAATATGTATCAAACGCTCTAAAATGATCGATTCTTACCATGTCATAACAACGATGAGTCCATTTCATTCGGTTACACCAGAATGTAAAGCCATCTTTTTCTTGATTTTCAAAATCATAGATTGGCATACCCCATCTTTGTCCAGTTTCTGAAAAATAATCCGGTGGACATCCCGCAATAAATTTTGGAGAGCCATCTTCATATAAAAGAAAATCTTTTTTATTAGTCCATACATCCGCACTGTCATAATCGACATAAAAAGGAACATCGCCCATAATCTTTACACCTTTACTATGTGCATAATTACGAATGTCATCTAATTGTTTATAAAATATGAATTGTAGAAATTTAATATAAAGCAATTCATCTTGATATTCATCTAAATCAACTTCTTTTGTTTGTGGGTAATTACGATATTCATCATCCCATTCATTCCAAGACAAATTATCGTGTAAATCACGGAACAATTTAAAAATAGCCCAATCATCTAACCAAAAAGCTTCTTTTTTAAATTCATTGTATTCTTTTTGATAAGACGTGAAGTTTTTCTTGAAAGTACGAAACGCTCGTTGAAAATACACTTCTTTAAATGCTCGTACTTCATCGTAATCTACATAGCTTTTAAACTTGTTGCAATTCACTACCGAACTTTGTGTTATTAAACCCATTTCAGCTAAACGATCTAAGTTAATATAAATCGGATCCCCGGCATAACTTGATAAAGCTTGATAAGGAGAATGTGTCCACCCTGTGATTTGTAAGGGAAGAATTTGCCAAAATGAATATCCTGCCTGTGAAATGTAATCAATCATCATTTCTGTTTTTCTTCCTAAGTCCCCAATTCCTTGATTACCTGGAACTGAAAATAAAGGACATAAGAAACCGGCTTGTCGTTTCATGTGTTCACCTTTGTAAACCCTTTCAATTTATAACATTATAACATAGTAATACAACAATGAGCAAAAAAACGAAAAAAAATAGACAATTTCTTACATTTAAAAGTGCAAGAAACTATCTGAATAAATAAAAAAAAAGGATCCGGCAACGTGCTATGTTCGCAGGGGCAAGCCCAACTATT
>NZ_JBJEEX010000035.1:0-2634 GCF_051873495.1 Floccifex sp. | reverse complement strand
AAGACAAAACTATGATAGAATAAGAAATAGGAGAGAACCAGGCTTTATAAAAAAAGCCCACACTCGTTAGAGTGTGTTAGTTCAATGATACTATGAAAAAAGATCAAAGATTCAAAGTAATATTAGAACTATGTCAAACGAAAAAGAAAGTATATACCGAAGAAATCATGGAATGTTGTCATTGTTCCATTGCCACAGTTCGTAGAGACTTACAAGAAATGGAAGACAATCATATGATTCAACGCTTTCATGGAGGGGCTTTACAAATTAATGCCAATGAACTTCCGATGTTTTATAAATCCGTTGATCATTATGAAGAAAAAGATAGAATTGCACGCAAGGCATGTGAACAAATTAAAGACCATCAAGTAATTTATTTAGATGCCGGTAGTTCTACTTTTGAAATGATTAAATACATTTATAGTAAAGACATTACCGTTGTGACCATTGGAATACCCCATGTCATCGAATTAATGAATCGTAACATTAAAACGATTGTTCTGCCTGGTCTTGTCTATAAACAAACAGAAGCTATTAGTGGAAAAATCACAGTGGATGCTCTTTCTTCTTATCATTTTGATTGTGCTTTTATGGGCGTAAATGGCATTGATGAAGTTCATCAAATTACCACAACTAATAAATGGGAAGCGAAAGTAAAAGAAAAAGTGATTAAACAATCTGATAGATCTTTTATTTTAGCCGATCATACTAAGTTTCATAAAGTCTATCCCCTTCAATATGCCAAGCTAAGCGATGTAACATGTATTAGCTGTATTTCTCCAATTAAAATGAAATACATAAAAACATAAGTGCTGTTTTTAAATCATAACACGCTAAGATTAAAAAGAATAATTAGTAAATAATCATTTAAAGAACAACTCAATTATTATAAGTTGTTCTTTTTAACATTATTATAATTGACAATCTCATGTAGTATTTTATAATAAGGCTTGGGATTAGATTTATTATGAAAAGAAAAAAAAAGAAGACTAAATAAAAAATTATTATTTATTGTGATTATTATTCTTGTTTTGTGTTTAAGCCACAATCGTATTTCTTTGATGAGGAAAGGATATAATTGACATGAACAAGGAATCATTTTAAATTTAGATAAAGATAAAAGAAATGATGTATTAGATTATGATGGTTACATTGATGTGATGAATTGGAATGAATATTCAAATCAAAGTAATTATGTTTTATATGATTTAATTTATCAAAATTCTGTAATGTCAAAAACTAAAATAGTAAAGTATGTTGATTCGTATGTAGAATTAAAACCCAGATTAGATGAATTGGGATTTAGTCAAGATGTTATCATAAAACGAATTGATGAATTATCGATTAACGATTTAGAAAGTATCATTTCACAAAATGTATCCTATAATAAAGTTAAAAAATATATGAATATAACTGGCTATCAAGTTTGTGATTTTAAAGACTATTTAAAATACGATGGAACTGCATTAGAAGCTGTTTTACCTGTATCCTATCCTGGAATCAATACATGTGATTTAAATGATCGAACGTATTTAATTGAGCAACCTGATAATTTACTTGTTCTAAGTAAAAAAGGATTTATGGTTGATGAAAACTATGAACCAGATGTTAGAGAAGTAGATATAGCTAGTGAAGAAGGTGCTTATCTAATTGATGAAGCAGCATCGAGTCTAGAAAAAATGAATGAAGATGCTTCAAAATTAGGATTATCCCTCGTAGTAAAGTCATCTTATCGTTCTTATGAAAATCAAAAAGAATTATACGACTACTATTTAAGTATCTATGATTACTCTTATGCATCCACTTTAGTCAATGTTCCTGGTTTTAGTGAATATCAATTAGGACTTGCGATAGACCTAACAAGTCAAAGTGTTTTAGGTGGCATATATACTGACTTCTCCCAAACAGAAGAATACCAATGGTTAGTTAATAACTCATATAAATATGGATTTATTTTAAGATATCCTGAAAATGAAAGTGATCGAACAGGAGCTATGAATGAGCCTTGGCATTTTCGATATGTAGGAAAAGATATAGCCAAAGAAATTTATGAAAAAAATGAATTGTTTGAAGATTATATATGGGAACATGGTTTTAGTTACAGTCTTAAATTACAGTAGGATGAATTGATCCTACTTTTTTTTATTATGTTTAAGTGTTGTTTTTTTTTTGCGTTCTGATGTATTTTAAAGATAGAATTAATCAATTAACACAATTGAAAGGAGCATCCAATGAATTCTAAATCTAAGCTTTTCTATTATATAGACATAGTACTTGTTGTGATCTTATTTTTGTATCTATATTTTAAATATAGAATTATTGGGATTGTATTTATTTCTTTAATATATGTTGGTTTTAGAATATTATTATTTCAATGTGTAGATCATACCGATTCTAAATTTGAAATTATATATTACATTGATTTTGTGATTATCACCCTTATACTATCGTATCAATGCTCCACAGCCAAAGCGCGTTGGCCTATAGGGATGCCTCTTATTTATGTATCGTTTAAATCCGCATTATGTCGAGCTATAAAAAATAATAAATAAAGTGATCCTCTCATTTTTTGAGAGGATTTTTCGTATTATAGAATTAGAAATTATTAATGTAATATAATCTAATTCTATTTTT
>NZ_JBJEEX010000034.1:0-2663 GCF_051873495.1 Floccifex sp. | reverse complement strand
CTCACCTCATCCACTAATGAAAATACCTGCTAAAAGCATCTCCACGCCAACAACGGCGATGATGACACCTTGGTAGTAACCAGCAACAATACCAAAGGAAGAAAATTGATTTTTCTTAATACTCTTTTGTTGATTATTAACGAAATGCTTAGTTTGTTTAACCGTATAAATACCGCCAATTATCATCAATGCACCAAAAATAATTAAAAATACTTTAAGCAACATATCTTTCATCCTCTTTCTGACTATAATTATGCTTCAAGAATCAGTCTTTGATGCAAAACCATCTTATTTGGTCATTTTTTCGTCCTGAATTGCATTATTCTTTGCGATTTTGTTGCTCAATTAGAGATCGCATCTTCTCGGCTTGACTGCGAGCGTAAGGAACTACATCCCCATTGGGAAAGATCACTACCTTTTTATGCAAATCAATCGTTTGAATATTCTTTGGATTAACTAAACAAGAACGCGATATTTTGGCTAAAAATGAATTATTCTTTTCAACTTTACGGATATTACCTACAAAGTCGGCTTCACCATCACTTTTTACCAAGTGTAGTTTATGTGGCAGCTGCGACGTTTCAAGGTAGTAAACGTCATCAACATTAATATTCTTGATCAAATGTCCTAAACGATACGAAAAAGTCATCTTTTTAACAAGGTTCCACTCAGACAAATTCTTGATTGCCAATTGTAGCGTAGCAGTGATGCGCTTCTGCATCGCTACCGAATCATCCTTGATGATGTAGTCAATTGGGCCGATGCGCCGTTGGAACGTCATCAAAGATAATTCCTCATGCGTCGTTACAAAGATAATCTGTGCACGAGGATCCTGCTTTTTAGCTAATTCGGCCAAATCAAGCCCAGTCTTAGCATGAGCTGAATCGCTTAATTCAATATCTAAGAAATAAAACGCACCATTCAAGTGATTATTTCCCAGGTAATTTGCGACCTCATCATAGCTATGACCAATTATTTTAAAATCAAATTCTACTGGATCTTCGTCTGACAAATACATCTGCGCATTCTTTGCCATCTTGGCAATTTCTTCTGCTTGGACAGGATCGTCATCACAAACAACTACTGCATATTTCATTTCTATTCCACAACTATCGTAAATTTAAACCAACCGTCTTTGATACTGCGGTCAATGTACATTTGATCATACTTTTTCGCAATATCGTCTACATTAGCTAGACCCAGTCCTTTATGACCTTTCTTGGTCGTAAAACCGGCCTTGCTCATCTTCTCTACAGACAAATCTGAATCTCTACACCTATTGTCAATTTCATACTCAAATTCGCCAGGCTGATCCTGATAAATCATGACATTAACCTGAGCATTAGGTAGATTCTTGCTCGCCTCTATCGCATTATCAAATGTAACGCCGATGATCCGAACCAGATCAAATGGGTCCACATTGGGAAGTTTTTCGATGTTTTGCTTGCATTCAAAATGATATGGGATCTTCTTTTGATGAATCTCATTCAATTTGCTAATGATAATACTTTTGATCAAATCGTTATGAATGTTGTCCACATCATTGAAACGCCACAAGTCTTGATTATTGATCTGCGTATTTGAATAATGTTCCAGCTTATCAAGTAACTCTTGATTGTCGCCATTGGCAGCACTTAGCTTCAAACTCGTTAGCATATTTTGGTAATCATGTTTGAATTTTCTCAATTGCAATTGATTCTGCTCTAAACTAGCGGCATATTTTTTCAGAGTTTCTTGCTCCTTCTTTTGCATCAAATCACGTTGAATATGGACGAAAGAATAGTAGATATAAAAGCCCAGTAAGATCTGCGCCACTTCAACAAGTAATAGAAGTGACATTACAGGTACACCCTTTTTTATTGGTAAAAAGACAAGTGTTAAGAAGTATAAAGAAACATAAGCATAACCGACTGCGAATAAAAATATTTTATTTGTTTGACTTTCTAATTGCTTTCGCAGAAACCAGACATATTTTTTTACTAAAATTACACAAACTAGATAGAAAATGGTTAACAGAATACTCTCATAAAAAGTAAGGTGATCATAATTTATTTTACCGTCCTTACCAACTCGAAAATAAACCAATACAGCCAGAGCAAAATAAGCAATTAAGAATAGGCTATCACCCATAGCTATTGTAGTAACGATTTTAATACGATCAATCTTACGATAATATAAGGTAAACAATACGATTGCGACTAAGGTAGAGAGCAATACAACGTAGATACCAAATACTCTTGTGATAAAAAGAATTATAAAGACAAAAGCGATAAAAATTCGTTCATAGAAGTGTTTAACCTTGATACCCGTTACTTTATAGAAAAACCAAATGATAAAAATCGTCATAATTAGAGCTTGGTAATAGCCCAAAAAGCCCCAAACAGCTCGGGGATATTCTTTAATCAATTCTCTAAACACATCGATAAATTCAGTCATAATAGTCCTACGCGATCTTTTTAATACTACTCTTTAATTTTATCAGACCTTATGTTGAAATATTTACCAGACAAATCAAAAAAGCCTCCAGAAGTGCTCGTTTCTGAAGGCCTATGTTTTACAAATCTAATAATATGACTTCAAAGTTTCCTGCAACTTTGTTACACCAGCGGGCACCTTAAAATCAGTCTTAACCAAATAACCTGACAATTCATCATCAAGTTCCT
>NZ_JBJEEX010000033.1:0-14307 GCF_051873495.1 Floccifex sp. | reverse complement strand
AACACGCCCTTATAGGGCTTACGATACCACTAATTTTTATTAGTGGTTATGATAGGAGGAAAACAATATGAAAAAGCAGTACAAAAAAATAGTCTTAGCATACTCTGGAGGATTAGATACATCGGTGTTAATTCCTTGGTTAAAAGAAAATTATGGAGCTGAAATTATTGCAGTAAGTGGAAATGTTGGACAAGCAAGTGAACTAGAAGGCTTGGAAGAAAAAGCATTGAAAACAGGGGCTTCAAAAGTTTATATTGAAGATCTTCAAGAAGAATTTGTGAATGATTATGTGATTCCAACTGTTAAAGCAGGAGCTGCATATGAAAAATATTTATTAGGAACATCTTTTGCTCGTCCATTGATTGCTAAAAGAATCGTTGAAATTGCCAAAAAAGAAGGAGCCGATGCCATTTGTCATGGATGCACTGGAAAAGGAAATGATCAAGTTCGTTTTGAATTAGCAATCAAAGCGTTTGCTCCTGATATGGATATTATTGCTCCATGGCGTTTCTGGGAATTAAATTCAAGAGAAAAAGAAATTGAATACGCTAAAGAACATAATATTCCTCTAAAAATAAATAAAGAAACAAATTATTCTAAAGATAAAAACTTATGGCATTTGTCTCATGAAGGACTTGATTTAGAAGACCCAGCCAATGAAGCTCCAATTCAAAAACCAGGATTCTTAGAATTAGGTGTAAGTCCATATGAAGCTCCGGATACACCAACACAAATCACATTACACTTTGAATCAGGTGTTCCAACTTCTTTGAATGGAGAAGAAATGAAACCAATTGATATTATTCTGAAATTAAATGAATTAGGAGGAGCCAATGGAATTGGAATTCTTGATGTAGTTGAAAATAGATTAGTTGGAATGAAATCACGTGGTGTATATGAAACACCAGGAGGCACAATTTTGTATGCTGCTCATGAAAAATTAGAAGAAATCACTTTAGATAAAGAAACTTCTCATTACAAACAACAAGTGGCTTTAAAGTTCGCAGATTTAGTATACAACGGGCAATGGTATACTCCGCTAAGAAAAGCATTATCTGCCTTTGTAGATGAAACACAAGAAACAGTTACAGGTGATGTCTCATTGAAATTATATAAAGGCAATATCATTCCTGTATCCGTTACAAGTCCATTTAGTTTATATTCAAGTGGAATGGCAACTTTTGATGAAGATGATTGTTACGATCAAGCAGATAGTGCAGGATTCATTAATTTATTTGGATTGCCATTGAAAGTAAGAGCATTAAATGACCAAGCATTATATGAAGAAAAAGGAATTCATTTTCCAAGTGTAGAATAAGGAGACAGTATGACAAAAATGTGGGCAGGGCGCTTTTCAAAAGAAGCCGATTCAAAATTAGATAGTTTTAATACATCACTTCCATTCGATTGTCGAATGTATAAACAAGACATTGAGGGTTCCCTAGCCCATAGTGAAATGTTGGCAAAGCAAGGAATCATATCAAATCAAGATAAAGAAGATATTCATAAAGGACTTCAAGAAATTTTAGAAGAAATTGAACAAGGGACGATTACTTTTGAAGATGGATATGAAGATATTCATATGTTTATTGAAGAAACATTAACCAATCGGATTGGTGATGCAGGGAAAAGATTACATACTGCTCGTTCTAGAAACGACCAAGTTGCCTTAGATATGCGTTTATATGTTAAAGAAGAAATTAAAAACATTAAAGCTTTATTGTTGCAGTTTATGAAAACACTTTGTCAACACGCTCAAATGAATCTTGATACCATTATGCCAGGGTATACACATCTACAAAGAGCACAACCCATAACATTAGCTCATTGGATGATGGCCTATGCCAATATGTTTAAAAGAGATATCAAACGATTGGAAAATACATACGATTTAATGAATGAATGTCCATTAGGATCAGGAGCACTAGCTACTACAACCTATGAAATTGATCGAAATATGACAAGTGATTTGTTAGGATTTTCGTCTGTTATGGATAATTCATTAGATGGAGTGAGTGATCGTGATTATTGCATTGAGTTATGCTCGGATTTGAGTATTTTAATGATGCATTTATCAAGACTTTCAGAAGAAATAATTCAATGGTGTTCCCTTGAATTTCATTTTCTAGAATTAGATGATGCGTATTCAACTGGTTCATCAATTATGCCTCAAAAAAAGAACCCTGATATATGTGAATTAATTCGTGGAAAAACAGGAAGAGTATATGGTTCTTTGTTTATGTTATTGACAATGTTGAAAGGATTACCACTTGCCTATAATAAAGACATGCAAGAAGACAAAGAAGCAGTCTTTGATGCGATTGATACGGTTAAACAATGTTTAGAAATTATTAATCCAATGTTCGATACTTTAACTGTATGTAAAGAAACAATGGCTCATAGTGCATTACATGGATATATTAATGCGACTGATTGTGCTGATTATCTAGTAAAAAAAGGGATGCCATTCCGTGATGCGTATCATGTTGTCGGAAAGTTAGTTGGATATTGTTCTAAACAAGGAAAGGCACTAAATGATTGTAGCTTAGAAGAATTCAAAGAATTTGATTCTTCTTTTGATGAAGATGTATATGTCGCATTGGATTTAAAAACATGTTTACTTCAAAGAAAAGCACTTGGAGGTCCAAGTCCAGAAGAAGTATTAAGACAAATTCATGTTATCGAGGAATTCATAAAAGGATGTGATGATTGTGAATAAACCCAAAGTGTATATTGATGGACAAGCAGGAACGACGGGTTTAGAAATATATGCTCGTTTATCAAAAAGAAAAGACATTGAATTAATTCAAATTGATGAAAATTTACGTAAAAATCCATTGGAAAGAAAAAAACTAATGAATCAAGCGGATCTTGTCTTTCTTTGTTTACCAGATCAAGCAAGTAAAGAAGCAATGACATTAATCACAAATCCTCAAACAAAAGTCATTGATGCTTCAACAGCACATAGAACCAATGAAAATTGGGTATATGGGATGAGTGAACTAAGTTTAGAACATAAGCAAAAAATTCAAAGTCATCACTTTGTTGCTAATCCTGGATGCCATGCGACAGGTTTTATAATGAGTGTATATCCCTTGATTCAATCACAAATTATTTCACCTTCAACAATTCTATCTTGTTTTTCTTTAACAGGGTATTCAGGTGGTGGAAAAAAGATGATTCAGCAATATGAACAAGAAAAAACACATGAATTATATGCTCCTCGTATTTATGGATTAAATCAAAATCATAAACACTTAGCAGAAATGAAAAAAATATGTGGATTGGAACATGAACCCATTTTTAATCCCATTGTTGATGATTACTATCGAGGTATGGCAACAACCATTACCATTGATGGACATGATAAGAAAGAAGTATATGATATATTATCAAGTTGGTATAAAGACAGTCCTTTGATTTCAGTTTATATGCAAGAAGAAGGGATGATTAGTGCAAATATTAAAGAACAAACAGATAGCTTAGATATCATAGTCTATGGAAATAATACACGTGTATGCGTGACTTGTTTATTTGATAATTTAGGTAAAGGTGCATGTGGAGCTGCAATTCAAAACATGAATCTGATGCTTGGATTTGATGAATTGGAAGGATTACATATATAAGGAAGGATACAATATGAAAATAATTAATGGAGGCGTTTGTGCCGCAACTGGTTTCATGGCCGGGGCATGTCATTGTGGCATTCGTAAAAATCAAGCCAAAGATGATCTCGCAATTATTTATTCACAATCTTTATGTCAATGTGCAGCTGTTTATACGACCAATAAAGTAAAAGCTGCTCCATTAAAAGTTACTAAAGAACATTTAAAAAATGGAATGGCACAAGCTATTATTGTGAATTCAGGAAACGCGAATGCATGTAATGAAAGTGAAATGGAAAATGCGAATAAAGAAGCATTGTGTGCAAGCAAATTTCTAGATTGTGATGTTGAAGATGTTGTGGTTGCTTCAACAGGAGTTATTGGACAACCTCTTCCTATTGAATGCATTGAACAAAACATTGGAAACATTGAATTAAGCAATGATAATTCTTTAAAAGCCGCACATGCCATTCTAACAACCGATACAGTTGAAAAAACAATTGCGATAGAATTTGAAGTAAATGGGACAATATGTCACATGGGAGGAATATGTAAAGGATCTGGCATGATTCATCCTAATATGGGAACAATGCTCTCTTTTATCACAACAGACTGTAATATTCAAGCAAGTCTATTAGATGAAATATTACATGAAAATGTTAAGAAAACATTTAATCGTGTAAGTGTTGATGGTGATACATCAACGAATGATATGTGTGTAGTTATGGCAAATGGAATGGCACAAAATGCGCCTGTAACCAAGCATACAGATTCTTATCCTATTTTTAAAGAAGCACTTCGATTTGTGATGGAAGAATTAGCTAAAAAAATTGCAGCGGATGGTGAAGGAGCTGGTAAGTTTTTAACTTGTACAGTTAAAGGAGCTAAAACAGAAGAAGATGCGGAAAAATTAGCTATGTCAGTGTGTTCTTCTTCTTTATTAAAAGCAGCAATGTTTGGAGCTGATGCCAACTGGGGAAGAGTTATGTGTGCATTGGGATATGCTGGCGTTGATTTTGATCCTGAAAGTGTTGATATTTACTTTAAGAGCAATGATGAAATTATTCAATGTTCAAAAGATGGTATGGCCTTAAATTTTGATGAACAAAAAGCCAAGGAAATTCTATCGAATAAAGAAATTGAAATCATATCGGATTTAAAACAAGGAAATGAACAAGTCTCTTGTTGGGGATGTGATTTAACATATGATTATGTAAAAATTAATGGAGACTATCGAACATGACAAATATATCACCTAATGTTAGAGCTCAAATTTTAGTAGAAGCACTTCCTTATATTCAAGAATTTGTGGGAAAAGTTGTCGTAATAAAATATGGTGGGAATGCCATGATTAACGATGAACTCAAACAAGCGGTTATTCAAGATGTTGTTTTATTGAATTTGATTGGAATAAAAGTAGTTCTTGTTCATGGGGGTGGACCAGAAATAAAGGAAATGCTTGAAAAAGTAAATAAAGAATCACATTTTATTGATGGATTACGTGTAACCGATGATGAAACAATGGATATTGTACAACAAGTTTTATGTGGAAAAGTAAATAAAAATTTAGTTTCTTTGTTGTCAAAACATGGTGGAAAAGGTGTTGGTATTGCGGGTATGGATGGAAATTTATTTCAAGCTGTACAGTATGATGATGTTCATAAAAATGTTGGAACAATTGTAAATGTAAATCCAGAAATTGTTATTGATATATTAGAAAAAGGATATATTCCAGTTGTATCTAGTGTAGCCGCTGGCTTAGATCAATTCACAAACTATAATATCAATGCTGATACGGCAGCAGAAAAACTAGCAGTTAGCTTAAAGGCTAAAAAACTTATTTTGTTGACTGATGTTATGGGATTAATGAAAGATCCAAAAGATGAGACAACACTGATTTCATCTTTAAAAGTATCGCAAGTTTCAGTTTATGAACGTGAAGGAATTATTAAAGGGGGAATGATTCCTAAAGTACAGTGTGCCATTGAAGCGGTTAGACGAGGTGTAGAAACTGTTAATATTCAAGACGGACGTATTCCTCATTCTATATTAATTGAATTATTAAGTAATCAAGGAGTGGGAACTATGTTCTACTAGGAGATTATCATGAATTTAGAAATAAAAGAAAAAGAAAATCAATATGTTATGTCCACCTATGGACGCTTTGATATTTGTTTTAAGAAAGGAAATGGATGTGTTTTAGTAGATGATGAAAATCATTCTTATCTAGATTGTACATCTGGTATAGGCGTTAATTCATTGGGACATAATCATCCTGAAGTTGTTAAAGTAATTCAAGAACAAGCTCAAAATTTACTACATGTCAGCAATTTATATTATAGTGAACCAATGATTTATTTAGCTGAAAAGCTTGTTACGGCAAGTCATATGAATAAAGTGTTTTTTGCAAATTCAGGAGCGGAAGCAAATGAAGGTATGATTAAGATTGCGCGTAAGTATTCATATGATAAATATGGTGAAAATCGAAATGTGATACTTACATTGAAACAATCATTTCATGGACGTACAATGGCGACTCTTAGTGCAACTGGACAAGATAAATTTCATCATTATTTTTATCCTTTTGTGGATGGCTTTGACTATGTTGAATGTAATAATATACATGATTTAGAAAATAAATGCGATGACAAAGTTTGTGGAATAATGATGGAATTGATTCAAGGGGAAAGCGGAGTTGTTCCTTTAAATGTTGAATACGTACAACAAGTAGAAAAATTATGTCATGAAAAAGATATTTTGTTGATGATTGATGAAGTGCAAACGGGAATTGGAAGAACGGGTACCCTTTTTGCCTTTGAACAATATCAAATTCATCCTGATTTAGTTTCCTTGGCTAAAGGATTAGGAGCTGGTATGCCTATCGGGGCTGTATTAGCAGCTGAAAAATGTCAAAATACACTTCAAAAAGGAGAACATGGTACAACGTTTGGAGGAAACTTAATGAGCTGTGCAGTTGCTAATAAAGTAATGGAAATTGTAAATCAACCAGATTTTCTTTATGAAGTTGAACAAAAAGGAAATTATTTCATGAATCAAATCAAAGCAATTTCTTCATCAGATATAAAAGAAGTCCGTGGTAAAGGATTGATGATTGGTATCGTTGTTGATGAAAAGAAACGAATGGATTATGTGAATGAATTTATTAAGAAAGGACTACTTGTATTAACAGCAGGTATAGATGTGATTCGTTTATTACCACCATTAATTATTTCTTATGAAGAAATCGATAAAATTATTTTGATTATGCAGGAGGTATTTCAATGAAACATATTTTAAAAATGATGGATTTATCTCGTAGTGATATTTTTCAAATACTTGATTTAGCAGATCAATTAAAGTATGAAAAACAAAATGGGATGGAGCATAAATTATTAAATGGAAAATCAATTGGAATGATTTTTGATAAAGCATCAACGCGAACACGTGTTTCATTTGAAACAGGAGCTTATCAATTAGGAGCACAACCATTGTTTTTAACAGCTAGTGAATTACAAATAGGAAGAGGCGAACCTATTCAAGATACGGCAAGAGTATTGTCTCGTTACTTGGATTGTTTAATTATTCGTACATCAAAACAAAAAGATGTAGAAGACTATGTTAAATATGGTTCAATTCCTATTATTAATGGATTAACAGATTTTTCTCATCCGTGTCAAACGCTTTGTGATTTGATGACGATTAAAGAATATTTTGGAAATATGGAACATTTGAATGTTTGTTTTATTGGAGATGGATCTAATGTGTGTAATTCATTTATTGTAGGTGCCTTAACTATGAATATGAATGTTCGTGTTGCTACGCCTAAAGGATATGAACCGGATAAAAAGGTTTTAGAATTTGCTTCCCAGTTTTCTAATCAATTTAAGCTTGTAAATGATCCTATTCAAGCAATTCAAGATGCTGATGTTGTTATGACAGATACTTGGGCTTCTATGGGATATCAAGATGACATTGCTTGTCGTATAAATGATTTTAAGGGTTTCACAATTAATGATGAATTATTATCTCATGCCAAAGAAGATGTAATGGTACTTCATCCTTTACCGGCTTATCGTGGACAAGAAATCAGTGAAGAAGTTTTTGAAAGTCATGCTAAAGAAATATTTGAAAATGCAGAAAATCGTCTTCATATTCAAAAGGCTATTTTAGTTTTATTATTGAAGGATAAATAAGTAACTTGTGAATTTATTGTTAAGTTGGACAATGCGTGATTAAAGGATTATACTATGTACGAAAAGAGGTATTGATCTATGATCATTGAACAATTAGAACAAAAAATTAAAGGAAAAAATATCAAAATAGTACTTACTGAAGGATGGGATCCTCGTGTACAAAAAGCAGCAATTGAATTAAAGAAAAATGAAATTGTTGAACCAATTTTACTTGGTGAAAAAGAACAAATTGCAGAATGTGCTGCTAAAGAAAACAATGATTTATCTGGTATTATGCAATTAGCACCTTCTGAATTTGAAAAGAAAGAAGAAATGATTACCCGTATGATTGAATTACGTCGTGGTAAATTAGATGAAGCTAAATGTCGTAAATTAATCAATAGTACTAACTATTTTGGAACTATGTTAGTTGAAATGGGTTATGCAGATGGTTTATTAGGTGGAGCAACTTATTCTACTGCTGATACAATTCGTCCTGCATTACAATTAGTAAAAACAGCTCCAGGTAATGCATTAGTATCTTCTTGTTTCTTATTATTACGTGAAGATAGTCAATATATTATGTCTGACTGTGCTGTTAATATTAATCCAAATCCAGATGATTTAGTTGAAATCACTTTACAAACTGCTAAATCAGCTCGTCAATTTGGTATCGAACCAAAAATTGCTTTATTGTCTTATTCATCTTTTGGATCTGCAAAAGGGGATTGTGTTGAAAAAATGGCTGAAGCAACTACTCGTTTAAAACGTATGCCATTAGATTTTGATGTTGATGGAGAAATGCAATTTGACTGTGCTGTTAGCGAAGAAGTTGCTGCATTAAAAGCACCAGATTCAAAAGTTGCTGGACATGCGAATACATTTATTTTCCCTAACCTTTCAAGTGGAAATATTGGATACAAGATTGCATCTCGTTTAGGTGGATATGAAGCAGTTGGACCTTTACTACAAGGATTGAATGCTCCTATCAATGATTTGTCACGTGGATGTACTTGGCAAGAAATTTATAAAATGGCTATTTTAACAGCTGCTCAAAAATTTATGTAATAGAAAAAGTCATTCAGTCTTTGGATTGAATGGCTTTTTATGTTATATTGATTTCATGAAAAAAGAAATATTTCCGTATGATGTAGAAATTGGAACCGTTATGGATTATGTAGAAAATCGGTTCATGCTTGTCATAAAAGATGAATATTGGACAGAAGAGGAGTTGAACTTATTAAAAGGATCAATTGAAGTAAACTTTTGTTACACACAAAATACAGCTATATTTGTTGTAGAAGGTGGAGATATTGATTCAAGCGATTTTTATTTCAATATTCAAGATTGTGACTGGAAAGATGATTTATTATGCTCATCTTTAATTGATATTGAATTATATCTTGTGGATGCTAAAAATGAGGTTTGTTTTAAGAAAAGAAAAACATTAAATCAACAAGATAGTGCAATCATTTTAGATTGTTTGAAACAACAAAATGAAGTGAAATTTATGCCAAATGAATATGAGATTAATGTAGAAGGAATTCAAAATGCATATGATCCATTTGAATTGGTAAAATTCTCTAAAGTGAATATTAAAATGTAGGAGAAAATATGAAAGCTATTATTACTGTAATTGGAAAAGATAAAGT
Organism: Floccifex sp.; assembly: GCF_051873495.1. Lineage (NCBI taxonomy): Bacteria > Bacillati > Bacillota > Erysipelotrichia > Erysipelotrichales > Erysipelotrichaceae > Floccifex > Floccifex sp. The sequence goes on along the minus strand of NZ_JBJEEX010000033.1, from coordinate 4,878 downwards.
GGGGATTTTAGCGGCTATCGCCAATGAGTGCATGAAAGCAAACATTAATATTCTTGATGTATCACAAACCATTGTTGATGGTTTCTTTACTATGACAATGAGTACGGATTTTGATAATGCGAATAAAGCTATTGCGGATTTTGCGGAATATATGGAAAATTTTGGAAAAGAAAGAAATTTAGTTATTCGTGTTATGCATCAAGATATTTTTGATTCAATGCATAAGGTTTAGGAGAATGCTATGCAAACAAAAGAAATATTAGAAACAATTAAAATGATTGATGAAGAATACTTGGATATTCGTACAATCACAATGGGAATTTCTTTATTAGATTGCATGGATCCAGATATTCATAAGTCATGTGAAAAAATTGAAAATAAAATTTGTACTCTTGCTAAAGATTTAGTAAAAGTAGGAGACGATATTTCTAAGACATATGGAATTCCAGTTGTTAATAAGCGTATAAGTGTTACGCCTATTTCAATGTTAGTAGCATGTAGTGGTGGAAATCCAGTAGAATATGCATTAACACTTGAAAGATGTGCTCAAAAATTAGGTGTTGATTTCATTGGTGGATATTCTGCTTTAGTTCAAAAAGGATATTCACATGGAGATGAAGCTTTAATTGAGTCTATACCAGAGGCATTAGCTGTAACACAACATGTTTGTGCAAGTGTTAATATTGGATCCACTAAAGCTGGAATCAATATGGATGCGGTAAAAAATATGGGAACTATTGTAAAACAATGTTCTGAACTAACAAAAGATAACAATTGTTTAGGAGCAGCTAAATTGGTTGTTTTCTGTAACGCACCAGAAGATAATCCTTTCATGGCAGGCGCATTCCATGGTGTAGGAGAAGCTGACTGTGTAATCAATGTTGGTGTTTCAGGTCCGGGTGTAGTAAGAGCTACATTAGCAAAAGCTGATAAATCATTGAAAATGGATGAATTAGCAGATTTAATTAAAAGAACGGCATTTAAAATTACACGCATGGGACAATTAGTGGGAACGGAAGCTTCTAAACGATTAAATGTTCCATTTGGAATTGTGGATTTATCACTAGCTCCAACACCGGCTATAGGTGATAGTGTGGCGTACATATTGGAAGAAATGGGCTTGGAAACATGTGGAGCCTATGGAACTACGGCATGCTTGGCAATGCTAAATGATGCAGTAAAAAAAGGTGGTGTCATGGCAACAAGTCATGTTGGTGGATTATCAGGAGCCTTTATTCCAGTAAGTGAAGATGCGGGAATGATACATGCAACGGAAACAGGCGTATTAACATTAGAAAAATTAGAAGCTATGACGGCTGTTTGTTCAGTTGGTTTAGATATGATTATTATTCCAGGGGATACAAAAGAAAGCGTTATTTCTGGGATTATAGCGGATGAAGCAGCTATTGGAATGGTTAATTCGAAAACGACAGCTGTTCGTGTTATTCCAGCTATAGGTAAGAAAGTAGGAGATACCTTGGATTTTGGAGGCTTACTTGGATATGGACCTGTTATGAATATTAATCAGACAGACAATAATGTTATGATTAATAGAGGTGGAAGAATTCCAGCTCCTTTACAGTCATTAAAGAATTAAGACAAGTCATCTTGTCTTTTTTTTACGGTTGAAATTGATATTGTTACAGTGTAAAATTTTTGTATGAAAAAAGTTATGACATTGTTAGTATCTTTAATGTTAGCTGGTTGTACGCGAATAGGTGTAAAACAAGAAGAGCCAAAAGAAGAAACGATTGAAAAACAAGTTATTGTAAATTGTCAAAACGATAAACAAGAAGAAATTTTGTTTTATGCTAAAGATGATAAAGTATATGCAATGCAATATACGTTTTATCAAACTGTACAAGAATTTACTAGTTCATTAGATATAGAAGGACAATTAACACAAGATGAATTGTTAAATAGAATTAATGATACTTTATCTGATAAATATAAAGATATAAAGGGTGTATCAGTAATTGGAGAAATAGAAGAAGAAAATATAAAATATATTATGATGATTGATTTTGATGAAGCAGATATTGATCAATTAATTGAACATGGTCTAATAAACGCGGGTGAAGTTCAATCACAATATATTTCATTAAAAGAAACAAGAAAAGCATATCAAAATATTGGATTTGCTTGTAAAGAACAATAGGAGAAAGTATGAGATATTATATTGCGGATACCCATTTTTTCCATCGTGCATTGAATACTAAAATGGATAAAAGAGGATTTGAAACCGTAGAAGAAATGAATGAATATATGATTCAACAATGGAATTCTCGTATTCGAAAAAATGATGAAGTCATTATTTTAGGGGATTTTTCATGGGGAAGTTGGCAAGAAACGAAAGAAGTTTTGGATTGCTTACAAGGTAAAAAGTTTTTAATACGAGGAAATCATGATCGTTTTATCGATGATAAAAATTTTGATGCTTCGTATTTTAAATGGATTAAGGATTATGAGGAATTAAACGATAATCGACGCAAGGTGATTTTAAGTCATTACCCGATTGCTTGTTATAATGGGCAATATCGTAAAGATGAGAATGGAAATGCCAAAACGTATATGCTACATGGACATATTCATAAGACACACGATCAACAATATTTAGATTTTTTTCAAGATTATGTACGTAAACAAGAGCATTTATCAATATCTGGTAATATTGAACATGTTCCTTGTCAGTTTATAAATTGTTTTTGTATGTATTCTGATTATATTCCATTAACATTAGATGAATGGATTTGTTTAGATGAAAAAAGAAGAAATGATGTGAAGAGGTAAAATATGGAACAGTTACAAACAGGAAAAGGCTCAAAATCAATGTATCTTCAAATAAAGGAAATATACAAAGATAAAATCATAAAAGGAGAAATAAAAAGAGGAGAAAAACTTCCGAGTGAAATGGAAATTCAACAAGAATTTGGTGTTTCACGAATTACTGCTCGTCAAGCTGTTCTTGAACTAGAACAAGAAGGAATGGTAAAAAGAGGAAGAGGAAAAGGTACTTTTGTGATTTGGCGTCCGGGAATTGAAGAAGAGTTGACGCACATTAAAAGTTTCACAGAAGAAATGAAATCAATGAATCGTGTTCCGGGAACAGCCTCGTTGAAAGTTTCTAAAATTGTTCCTGATAGAACTGTAGCTGATATTTTTGGATTAGAAAAAGGAATGGAAGTTTATTGTATTAAAAGAGTTAGAACAGCAGATGAAGTAAAAATGGTTTATCTTACTTCTTATTTTCCGCTATCAACGAATCTACCATTGAATCCAGATCAATATAGTCAATCAATTTATACAATGTTGGATTATTCAGGAGTAGGAATTCCAAAAAAAGTTGAAGAAAAAATTTCGGCTGTTTTACCAGATAAAGAAGTGGCTGATGCATTAAAAATTTCAGAAACGATGCCAGTATTACTTCGAGAAAGAATTTCTTATGATGATAAAGGCAAAATCATTGAATTGACTTATTGTTATTATCGTGGAGATTTATATAAATATACAATTTCTACGACAAATTAAAATATTTTAAAAAAAATAAAAGAATACTTGCAATGAAAATATGCATGTGATAATATATGTGAGCACTTGTCAGAAAGACAAGTTTCACATACATGGCGCGTTGGAGAAACGGTTAACTCATATGCCTTTCACGCATACATTCACGGGTTCGAATCCCGTACGCGTCACCAATTTAAAAAGTAATCCTGAGTAATCAGGATTTTTTTGTGGTTTATTTAATTTAAAAATAAGCAATATATATGATATATGAAAAAATATAATTAAGTAATTTGTGAAAACGTGATTTATTCTTTTTATACCTGATTAAGAAGGATACTTTGTTTTGGCGTTTAAATCACTTGTATCTCAATAAGACAATTGGTCTTTTGATGTTAATGATTCAAATTGTGATCAGTAGGAATTAAAGGTACAAATCTATATGAAGAAAAGCGTATTTATCTAGAAAAAAAGGCCAAGGAATCATTTGAGCAAAAAATATCAAAAAAAATAAAAAAACACTTGCATATTAAATACCCTCGTGATAATATTATTAGGCAATTGATGAAGTACATGGCGCGTTGGAGAAACGGTTAACTCATATGCCTTTCACGCATACATTCACGGGTTCGAATCCCGTACGCGTCACCAATTTAAAAAGTAATCCTGAGTAATCAGGATTTTTTTTATGCTCTCATTTGCAATTTATAGAAATAATATGTAAATTAATGTTTATAGAATGGAGGATTAAGTATGGATAATAAGATTCCACCTAAAACACCGCAAGACAAAAATAAAAATGATGATTATTTAGTTTTGATTACCATTTTGCTTGTGATTTCTTTTATAATGCTTTGTCTTGGATGCCTTTTAAACGTTTTAAACTTAATTGCTATAGTATTATCGGTTGTTGCTTTTATATTTGCATATAAATATTTTGAAAATGATAAAAAACATATTTTGTCATTATGTGTAAGTGTAGTGATTGTGATTTTGAGTGTTTTTATGATGGTACATAGTGGTGTAACTAAAATTGAAAACAAATTAAATAGAAGAAATTACTACTATTTCGAATATCCAAATACAAATGATGATTTTTACGATGACTGGGATTTTGATTACGATTTTGATTAAAAATATTATAAAAATGAATATTAATTTTTGTTGGTTCTGTTTATGCAGAACTTTTTTTGATAAAGAAATATGAAAAAAATGATAATTAATAAAAAGAGTAGAGTATGAAAATAGTGATGGAATAGATAGGCTTTCACTTATACTAAGATATATTTTGTGAATTTGATAAAAAGTTTAAAAAAATTAATAAAAAATCAAAAAAATAGTTGACTCTAAAAAAGTGATTTGGTAATATAAATG
>NZ_JBJEEX010000032.1:0-14497 GCF_051873495.1 Floccifex sp. | reverse complement strand
GAGAACCAGGCTTTATAAAAAAAAGCCCACACTCGTTAGAGTGTGTTAGTTCAATGTTTTTATGAAAATTACAATTCAAGCTAAATTAAGCGAATTTCCAATTGAACAAGTGCTTTATTATTTAGGATATCAAGATCAAGAATTAGATTCATTGGTATTAAATCAAATTCATGAAATGAGAAATCTAACCATTTCTAGTGCCAATCCGAAATTACTTTATCGTATTTTTTCTAAAGAAGAATGTCGAGCCCTTCATTTTGAAGGAAATGACATTAGACAAATTATTGAGCCAAGCCAATACATTGTATTTATGGTTGCGACTCTTTCGAATTCGGTTGAGAAAATAGCACATCAAAAATCAGTAACCAACGTAAGTGAAGCTCTAATTTTTGATGCCTGTTGCAATGCTGCCATTGAAAATGTATGTGATAACTTTCAAGTAGAATTGACAAAACAATTAGAAAAAGAAAGATTATATTTATCTGATCGATTTTCACCAGGATATGGAGACTTTCCTTTATCATTCCAATCTACATTGTGTTCTTGTTTAAACACAAGTAGTAAAATTGCTGTTAATGTATCTGAAAACAATATACTATCACCATTAAAAACGGTAAGTGCTATATGTGGTATATCTGATAAACCATTTAAACATCGATTTAGAGGATGTGAAACTTGTAATTTGTTTATAACTTGTTCATTACGAAAGAGAGGAAAAAAATGTGACTCGTGAATATATATTACTCGATGGGGCTATGGGAACCCAAATTCAAAATAAAGGACTTCCATTAGGCGTTAGACCAGAAATATTTGGATGTGAGCATCCAGAAATCATTCAAGAAATTCATGAAGATTATATTCGAAGTGGTTCCCAGGTTATTTATGCAAACACTTTTGGATTAAATCGCCATAAATGTAAAAATCTAGATTATAGTTTAGATGAACTTTTAACTATAAATATTCAAAGTGCTAAAAAAGCAGCTGGAAATAAAGCAAAAGTGGCTTTGGACATTGGTCCTATTGGTGAATTAATGGAACCATACGGAACACTTTCATTTGAAGATGCCTATGATATATTTAAAGAAATTATTCTTATTGGTAAAAGAGAAAACGTGGATCTTGTTGTTTTTGAAACAATGAGTGACTTATATGAAGTTAAAGCCGGTGTCTTAGCATGCAAAGAAAATACGGATTTACCTGTTTGGGTGACAATGAGCTTCGAAGCAAATGGCCGCACTTTTACGGGAACAAAAGTGGAATGTATGGCAAATGTCCTTGATGGATTAAATGTTGATGCTATGGGTATTAATTGTTCTTTAGGACCAGATGAAATCTTGCCACTTGTTCAAACTATGAAACAATGGACGAATAAACCACTAATTGTTAAACCTAATGCAGGGCTTCCAGATCCTTCCAATGGACAATATTCTATGGATGCACAATCATTCGTATCTAAAATGAAATGTTTTAAAGAATTAGGTGTGCAATATATAGGAGGATGCTGTGGAACAACACCTGATTTTATTTCTTGTTGCAATCAAGATAAAGAAATAAACGAAGTAACAAAAGAAACCAAGAATGGTGTTTGTTCAAGCAGTCAAATGTGTGAACTCAATCAAGTACGTGTTATAGGAGAAAGAATCAATCCAACAGGGAAAAAACGATTCCAAAAAGCTCTTTTAGAACACGATATGAACTATATTATGGAACAAGCTATTGCACAGAGTGATGCCGGAGCAGATATTCTAGATGTCAATGTAGGACTTCCAGGAATCGATGAAGCACAAATGATGATAGATGTAATTAAAGCAATTCAGAGTGTTGTTACAACTCCAATACAAATTGATTCAAGTAATCCAAAAGCTATTGAAGCGGGATTACGCATTTGTAACGGAAAAGCTATTGTCAATTCCGTTAATGAAACAAATATGGACGAAATCCTTCCTATTGTTAAGAAATATGGCGCAAGTGTTATTGGTTTAACACTAAATGAAAATGGTTTACCGACAACAAGTGAACAACGCTTTTCTATCGCAAAAAAAATTGTTGGTCGTTGTAAAGAATTAGGAATCAAAGAAAATGACATTGCGATTGATTGTTTGACATTGACAATTTCAGCGCAACAAGATCAAGCAAAAGAAACTTTAGATGCTCTTGCAAAAGTAAAAAAAGAACTAGGTGTTCATTGTGTTTTGGGTGTTTCCAATATATCTTTTGGGTTACCTAGTCGAAATCATATTATTAGTTCTTTTTTAACACAAGCTATGTATTGTGGTCTTGATTTAGCAATTATCAATCCAAACATTCCTGAAATAATGGATGCTGTATATGCTTTTAAAGCTATTTCTGGGCAAGATAAAGATTGTCAAAATTATATTTCTATTTATGCCAATGAAAAAATGGAAGTTACGAACATACAAGAGAATATGACCATAGAAGCTGCCGTTTTAAAAGGTTTAAGTGAAGAATGTAAAAATTTAACTAAAGAATTATTAAAATCATTGGATCCTATGGATGTAATCAATCAACAATTAATACCGGCTTTAGATAAAGTGGGGGATTTGTATGAACAAAATAAATTATTTTTACCACAATTAATCAATGCAGCCAATGCGGCATGCGCTGGTTTTGATGTCATAAAAAACGAAATTCCTAGTAGCGATTCTATCTCTAAAGGAAAAATCTTAATTGCGACTGTAAAAGGTGATATTCATGACATTGGTAAAAATATTGTCCGTGTCGTTTTAGAAAATTATGGATATCAAGTCATTGATTTGGGAAAAGATGTTCCTATCCAAACAATTGTAGATACAGCAATTGAACAAAATATTAATTTAATTGGATTGTCTGCCTTAATGACTACAACCGTAGAATCTATGAAAAAAACAATCGATGCACTTCATCAATCAGGTCATCCATGTAAAATCATGGTAGGAGGAGCCGTTTTGACAAAAGATTATGCTCTTGAAATGGGAGCCGACTATTATGCCAAGGATGCTAAGCAGAGTGCAGATATCGCAAAGGAAGTTTTAGGATAATGAATATTAGAGAATTTATAAAAGATAATATATGTGTATTTGATGGAGCAACAGGAACTTATTTTAGTAAATGTCATCCATATGAAAAAAATCAAGTAGAATTATATTCTCTTACACATCCACAGTGGATTTCAAAAATTCACGAAGACTATATCAAAGCAGGATCAAACGCCCTTAGAACCAATACATTTTGTTGCAATCGAACATATATCAAAGATGAAGAAACAGTTCGTCAATGTATTTCTAGTTCTTATGACTTAGCAAATCAATTTGATTGCTTTGTTTTCTGCGATATAGGTCCCATATCACAACAATATGATGTGTATGAAGAATATAAATTTGTTGTTGATGAATTTTTAAACAAAGGAGCCACTAATTTCATCTTTGAAACAAATTCAAATTATGTAGGTCTAAAAGAAATTGCACAATATATTAAAACAAAACAACCTGATGCTTATATATTATGCAGTTTTTCCATTCAAAGTGATGGCTATACTAAAGAAGGAATTCATATTCAAGATTGTATAGATGCTTTATCAAATTCTTGTATTGATGGAATTGGATGTAATTGTGGATGTGGTGTTCATCATATGAAAGAAATAGTTAATAAATTTGATGCACTAAATTTAATTTGTCCGAATGCTGGATATCCAATTATTGTTCAAAATAGAACGGTCTATCAACAAAACCCTGTTTATTTTGCCGATGAAATGATGGATATCGTTCAAAAAGGTGTTCAATTTATCGGTGGATGCTGTGGAACAACACCTGAACACATCATTTCTTTATGTGAAAAGCTAAAAGAAGAACATATTGTTGAGTTGGTTTCATCTATAAAAGAAGAAAATAATCACAATACTGAATTTTGTACTAGCACTTTTTTCAAAAAACTTCAAAATCATGAAAAAGTTATTGCAGTAGAATTGGATCCTCCTACAAATTGGAATTTATCAAAATTCATGAAAGGGGCATGGCAGTTAAAAGAATCAGTTGATGCAATAACAATTGCTGATTGTCCAATAGGACGAGCTCGCATGGATTCGTCTATTCTTGCTTGTAAAATAAAACGTGAGTGCAACATTGACGTTCTTCCACACATGACATGTCGAGACCGCAATCTTAATGCCACGAAAGCTCTTTTACTTGGTAATTACGCCGAAGGAATTCGAGATGTCTTATTAATTACCGGGGATCCTATACCTAGTAATGAGCGAAATGAAGTTAAAACTGTTTATCAATTTAATTCTCGTAAACTTGCTAGTTATATATCTTCTTTAGAAGAAAAAGGGGACATGTCTCATTTTAATATGTTTGGAGCCTTAAATGTCAATGCAATTAACTTTGATATCCAAATCGAACTTGCTAAAGAAAAAATTAAAAGTGGTATGGTTGGATTATTTACACAACCTGTGTTATCTTTACAAGCTCTAGAAAACTTGAAACGAGCTAAAAAAGAACTTGATGCTTATATCATTGGTGGTGTCATTCCAATTGTTTCTTATCGAAATGCTAATTTTATGGAAAATGAAATCAATGGTATTCATGTAGAACAACAAATTATTGATTTATACAAAGACTTAAATCGTCAAGACGCAGAGCAATTGGCCATTCGTATTTCGAGTCAAATTATGAAAGAAATTGAACCATATGTTGATGGATTTTATTTAATGACTCCTTTTGGACGTACAGAAATGATGATAAAGATTATTGATTTGTATAAAGAAAAATGATAAAATATTCAAGGAAAGTTCTTCTTGTATTGGGAATGAATGTCTCCCTTGCATATTGCAAAACCGCGTTAAGCTGATGACTTCTACAATTTAATTGTAGGCATCAGTTTTTTTTATGGAGGTATATATGATTTTAAGTGTTTCTATCATTTTATTAAGTGGTTTATTACTAGGTTCTTTATTTAGTAAATTAAAACTTCCTAAATTGCTAGGAATGATTATTGCAGGTATGGTTATAGGCCCATATTGCATGAATTTACTAGATAATTCCATTTTATCTATTTCTGCACAAATTCGCCAAATTGCCTTAATTATCATTTTGACAAGAGCAGGTTTATCATTAAACATTGATGACTTAAAAAAAGTAGGACGACCTGCTTTGCTGATGTGCTTTGTTCCAGCTATATTTGAAATGTGTGCCACAGTCTTTCTAGCTCCAAAATTATTTAATATTTCAACAATTGATGCTTGTATATTAGCATCCGTCATTGCTGCTGTTTCACCGGCAGTAGTAGTACCTAAAATGATAGAACTAATGGATAATAAATTAGGAACGGATAAAGGTATACCTCAAATGATCTTAGCCGGTGCCAGTGTTGATGATGTTTTTGTCATTGTCATGTTCTCGTGTTTTACTTCTTTGGCAACAGGTTCTAGCTTTGATTTTATGCAATTAGTACAAGTCCCTTTATCCATTATAGATGGAATAGTAATTGGTTTTATGACTGGTTTTGTATTATCTAAAGTATTTAAAAAGATAAAGGGTGATTCTAATTTTTATTTTATAGTTTCATTAAGTTTTTCATTTATATTGATGGAATTAGAGTCAATTTTAAAGATACCATTTAGCGGATATATTTCTATTATGGCTATGGGACTTGCCATCAATCAAAAGAGTGAGAAAGAATGTGTGCAATTAAATCATATTTATTCACAAATTTGGAATATTGCTCAGATATTTTTATTTGTTTTAGTAGGAGCAAGTGTAAATTTAACAGTTGCTTTAAATGCTGGAATAAATAGTGTAGTATTGATTTTATTTATTCTTGTGATTCGTATGATAGGCGTATTATGTTGCTTAATTAAGACTAACTTAAACAAAAAAGAAAGAATTTACACCGCTATATCTTATATGCCAAAAGCAACCGTGCAAGCAGCAATGGGAGGAGTTCCTCTTGCTCTTGGATTTGCGTGTGGTGATTTGATTTTAGCTATTTCTGTTATTTCTATATTAATAAGTGCACCGATTGGGGCTATATTAATGGATAAATTAGACGAAAAATGTTTGTCGAGCCAATAGTTTTTAAAATGAATTTAAACGTGTATAATATAATAGTTAAGGAGTGATTCAAATGCAAACACTAGCTATCTTAGCAGCGAAAGTTTCGTCATTATTATTAAAGTGTATTGGTAGAGGAGGTTCACTTCCTGGTTCTATTGCACTTAAATTTGATAACAATATTTTAAATAAACTTGAATTTACAGGTCCTGTTATCCTGGTTACGGGAACAAATGGAAAAACAAGTACAGCGAATATGATTACTGATTTATTGGCAAATGCCGGTTACAATGTGATTTCCAATCGTAAAGGAGATAATTTAAAGGCTGGCATTGTCACAACGTTATTAACTCATAGTTCTTTAAGTGGACGTGTGAATGCAACAGCTTGTGTATTAGAAGTAGATGAATTAAATATTCGTCACATTTTACCTAACATTCCTGTCACTTGTCTAATCGTCAATAACTTTTTTAGAGATCAGTTAGACCGTGCTAAAGAAATGGAACAACTTATTGAATCCATTGAAAGTGTATTACCAAACTATCATGATGATTTGATATTAAATGGAAACGATCCAAATGTTGTGCGCTTGGCTCTTAAAGCTAAAAATGCTCATGTGTATTACTATGGAATGGATAAAAATAAATATTCAGTTGCAAGTACAAATGAAGCATCGGAAGGCAAATTTTGTCCAAAATGTGGTGCTAGACTTAAATATGATTTCTATCAATATTCGCATATTGGACAGTTTTCTTGTTCAAAATGCGATTTTAAAACACCAAATCTTGATGTTTGCATCGAAGATGTTGACTTAACTAAACAATCTTTTACTTGTGATGGTATTTATTATCGTCAACCATATATGGGAATGTATTCTATGTATAATTGTGCTGCTGTATTAATGGTTGCCAAATATTTGAACATTAACAGTGACATCGTTAAAAAGGTTTTCGAACATGCACCTCAACCAGCTGGTCGAAATGAAAGTTTTCAAAAAGATGATAAAACATGTATTTTAAATTTAGTAAAAAATCCAACAGGAGCCAATGAAGTAATGAAAGTCATTGAAAAAGATGAAGATGATAAAGTTATTTGTATCGTATTGAATGACAGAGAACAAGACGGTACCGATGTTAGTTGGATTTATGATACTTTCTTTGAAAAACTAATGAATGATCATACTAAAAGAATCATTTGTACAGGTTTAAGAGGATATGATATGGCTCTTAGAATATATTATGGTGGATATGAAGGTGAGATTTCTGTTGAAGATACTATTGAACAAGCAATTCACTCTTCATTGAATACTCCATATAAAGTATATGCCATCGCAACTTATACTGCTTTATTACCAACTCGTCAAACGATTATTAAGGAGATGAATCTATGAATTTAAAAGTATGCTGGATGTATCATGATATCATGGATCTTTATGGTGATAAAGGAAACATGATGGTATTAAAAAAACGTTGTTTAGATCGTGGTATAGATTTTACTTTAGATACTTGTGGAATTGGTCAGGAAAGAGATTTATCGGATTACGATTTAATTTTTCTTGGCGGAGGAGCCGATAAAGAACAAATTAGCTTGATTCCGGATTTATTAGCTCGTAAAGAGAACATAAAAAAAGCTATGGATGAAAATACTTTTATCTTATTAATTTGCGGGGGATATCAATTATTTGGTCAATATTACATTGCTGCTGATGGACAAAAAATTGAAGGATTAAAGTTTTATGATTATTACACAGATACAGGGGCTCAAAAATCTAGATGCATTGGAAACATTGTAATCGATGCAAATCTTGATGGTATTCAAACAAAAATAGTAGGTTTTGAAAATCATGGTGGACAAACTTTAAATGTATCAAAGCCATTAGGAAAAGTTTTATATGGATGTGGTAATAGCTTTGACAGCGGTTTTGAAGGATTCTATGATGGAAAGATTTTAGGAACTTATCTTCATGGTCCTTTGTTGCCTAAAAATCCAGTTGTTGCGGATTTTGTAATCTACAAAGCATTAAAAAAGCGAAACCCTAATTTAAAATTTGAAGATTTAAAGCCACTTGATTCTGGATTTGAATCAAAAGCACGACAAACCTTGTTTGATCGATTTCATATTGAAAATTAATAGGAGAAATGTCTCATGAAAAAATTCTTAAAAATTTTAGCTTGTTTCTCATTAACATTAACATTGGGAGCATGTTCAAAAAATCCAACGTATCAATTATCAGATAAAGTAAATTTAACATTATCCGATGTTTTAAAAGTTGAAAATGAAAAACAAAATACCATTTACTATTATTATTTAATTGATATTGAAAATAATTCGGATGCAGATTATGACCTAAGTGATTTTTCTTATACAATTAAAGAAAAAGGCGAAAAAGAAGCTGTACAAGCTATAGATCAAAATAAATTTATGCCAAGTACTATTGTTCCTGCTAGTGAAAAAGCTTATATTGCTGGCTATATTGGCTTTCCAAACAATGATCAAAAAAATATTGGAATCGAATTTAATTCTTCTAAAGATTTTTTAGCTTTTAAAAATGCAAAAATTCGTACAGCATCTAGTAATGATATTGCCACTAAACAAGTAGGAATGGCTCAAAAACTATTTGAAAATGATGAATTAACGATTAGTTATGATTATTCACAAGCTGAAATAAACTATTTTGAAGGAAATACTGTTGTGTCAAATTTCTATATTACTTATGAAAATAAAACAGATCAACGCATTGTTATTCCTTATGTAACACCATTAGGTACATTAAATGGGTGCTTATCATCTGACTATGCATCAAAAGGTGATTTTAAGACAATGACAATGGATGATATTAAGAAATTAGATTTAAAGACAGATGGTTTATTAGCTCCAACTAAAAATATTGCTGGTGAATCAGGTGGTTATGCTTTACTTTATTTGGATCCAGAACAATCTTTATCTTGTAATACGATGATCACATTCCCAAATTCGTTCATTTATTATCAAGAAGATGATAAAGAACCAATAACTATTCAATTAACTTGTCCCGCTATTGGTATAGATCGTACGATAAAGTTGACTCGTGAATAATAAGGAGAATATTATGACTATTAAATGTTTGGCATTTGATTTAGATGGTACATTACTTAGAAGTGATAAAACAATGGATCCTCGTACAGTTCATTCAATCAAAAAGGCAATGGCACAAGGAATTCATGTAGTAATTGCTTCTGGTAGAGATAAAAATGGATGTAAATTTGTATATGAGCCCTTGGAATTAGATAAAGGAAATCATTTTCTGGCATTAGTTAATGGTCAAATTATCTATGATTTTAAAAATTTAGAATATGATTTAGATGATGTTCTAACAAATGAAGATGCGATTAAAATTCAAAGAATTTGTAAAGAATTTAATGTAGAAGGTATATTCCAATGTGGATATGATTTTTATAGTTACGTTTCATCATTGAATCGTATGAAAAAGAAAGTTAAATCACTTATTTTTAACGAACCTGAAGATTATGGTTTAAAAGCTGGTATAGAAAATCGTAACTTCATTAATCTTCCATATAAAGAAAATGAATTTACACAAGACATTAATAAAGTTATAATGGTTCATTCTAAGTCCTTTTTTGAGAAAAATTTGGATGATTTAAAAAAAGCGCTATGTGATTACGATGTTTTACTAATTGGTCCTGAATGGTTGGAAATCATGCCTAAAGGAGTTAATAAAGCAAGTGCATTAAGAAAAATCACAAAAAAACTAGGTATCACAATGGATGAAGTTATGGCCTTTGGTGATGCTGAAAATGATATCCAAATGATTAATGAATGCTTTGGAGTAGCTATGGGTAATGCAATGGATGAAGTTAAAGATGTTGCCAAGATTGTAGCTGACACTAATGATAATAATGGTATCGGTAAAATCATAGATGAATATGTATTAAAGTCCATTTATTAAGGATAACTAAATTCGATAGAAGATTGAATAGGTTTGCTTTTAGCGGACCTATTTTTCTTAACCATAAACTTTTATAACGAAAAATAAATCTTAAAAAATTACATAAGATATATTATGCGAAGTAATGTATATCAAAGAAAATGGAATATATTATAGCTTTCTAATTATATTCCATCCTTTCATTAGTATAGATGAAGGTATTATTTTACATATAATACGATGTAATGTGCAGATTATACCTGGTGTCGATACTGCAAAATTATGATAGCTATCAAATAATGCTTTTGTTACAACTTTTTTTGTTTTAGATGCAAAGATAAATGAATGAATTGCTGATTGATTACTTTCATTGGCAATATTAATAAATTCTGTGTCTTTAATCCAATAAGGACATACAGCTGTTACACTAATATTTCTAGGCTTTAATTCTACTCTTAAAGCTCTTGAATATCGATACAAAAATGATTTAGTAGCCGCATATACATTTAGATATGGAAAAGGCTGAAAAGCTGATGTTGAACAAATTTCTAAAATATGACTTCCACTATTCATAAAAGGCAAACAAATTAAAGTCATATCCACTGCCCCTTTACAATTCAAGTCAATCATCTTATCAATCTCATTACGACTTATTACGCTATAATCCCCTATTTTCCCGAAACCAGCAGCATTAATTAAACACTTAATATTGGGTTTTTTATTATTTAAATACTGTTCAAAGTCATTTATTTGATTCGAATTAGTCAAATCAATAGAAAAAGGTCGAATAGGTACAGGACATTCTATTTCTTCTAACCTATTCATTCTTCGAGCAATCACCCATATTTCATCTAAATTTGTTTCATAATCAAGTAATTGATTAATAAACTCTTTTCCTAAACCACTACTTGCTCCTGTTACTATCGCAATGTTCATATTCACTCCTATATAAGTTCTTGATATTTTTTTGATTGTTTAGTAAGTTCAATATTTAATTTATCTGCCTGTATTGTTTCTGTTAACGTCTTTTCCTCACTAAATAAATTTGTCCCTAATCCTACTTTATTATCTTTTATTTTATATCCTAATGCAGCTAAAATCGTTGGAAACAAATCAAAGGTTGTAAAATCACGATTTTTTGTTCTAACAGGTTTAGCTTGAGAATGAATAAACGTGTTCCATACGCGTCGCTCATAATTTGAATCATATGTATCATGAATATATTCAGCAGCCATGCTAGTATGATCTCCTTGTATCACAACTACCGTATTCTCATAGAAATCCTGTTGTTTTAGCCAATTCATAAAATCTTTTAATAATTCATCCGTATGAGCAATTGAATTCGATAAACTCTCTTTAAATTGATTTTTACAGTTTTTTGATTGATAACCATATGGATGATGTGTATCTACAGTCAACATAGTAAAATTAAATGGTTGATTTAGTTTTGATAACTGTGTCAGTTCTTCTTTGGCAAAAGCAAATAATTTGTCATCTTCAAATCCCCAAAACTCATGGTAATCTTGATCTAACTTCCCTTGTCTTTTTAATTCATCGATATCCAAAATCTCAAAATTTCCATGTTGTTTATAGAAAAATTTTCGGCCACCAAATTTCGCATTAGAACCAATCATGTATACTTGTTTATACCCATCTTTTGATAAAATATCTCCCAAGGAAGTTGTATTTTCTAAAAATGGTACATCATCATTACAAAATTTATGTTTTAAATTAAAAATTAAAGGAATTCCACAACTACTACTAACAATACCACCAGTAGTCCATCCACTTCCATTTAATACTCTTGCTCCACCTATTTTATCAGTATTTGAAAAAGAGATATTATCTTCTGTTAATTGTGTCAAAAACGGTAATAAATCTTCTTTACTATTGCCTCCATGTTCTTGTTTCGCATACGTTGTTTCCATTGATTCTAGATAAATATGAATTAAATTCATCTTTTTTTTAGGTGACTTCACTTCAACTGAATGAAGTCGATCATATACATCTGTATGCATGAATTGATGTGCAATATATGAGATAATCTGAATCTGCATAATCGCATAACAAAGACAAGCAATAAAAATAAATTTAGCCCATAATTCTGGAAGCCAACATAAAATGAATGAAACAATTAAACTTTTTAGAAAACATTTTTTTATCCAGTCAAAAATAAATTGTGTATTCGTTCCTTCTAAAGGAACTTTTACATGAAATACAAGCTGTTCGAAACAAGATAAACCGAAATAAGAATATGCCCATCTTGATGAAACAGCGACAAGAAATCCTAGTAATATCCAAAAAAATGACATAAAACCCCCTACATAAAAAAAAACTGTATAAACAGTTTTTTTATTGATGTTGTTCTAACCAACGTGTAGCACATTGCGCATAATAAGCAGGACCTAATTTCAATACTTCCTCATTAAACACAACTTTTGGATGATGTTGAGCATATGTCTGACGACCATCTTCAAAACCAGCCGAAATATACATATATGTTCCTGGAATTTGAGATAAAATCACTGCTAAATCATCACTAGCCCCAGCATGAATTCCATTAAATTCTCGTGAATGATCACAATCCAATTCATCGATATAACTAATGAAATCCTTAGTTGCTTGTGAATCACAAACTAGAGGTGGTGTACCACTTGTAATGGTAACATTTGCTTGTCCACGATATGTTTTTGCCGTTAATTCACATACCTCGCTCAAACGATTTAAAATAAATTCACGTTGCTTAGCATCATCACAACGAAGTGTTCCATACATTTTAGCTTCATTAGGAATAATATTACCTGCATCCCCTGCTTCTATTTTTCCAATTGTCAAAACATTTGACTGATTTGAATTCACTTCACGTGCCACAATACTTTCTAAAGCAAGAATCGTATGAGCCGCAATATTAATTGGATCCACTCCCTGATCCGGATACGCTCCATGACTTCCCTTTCCTGTGATTGTGATAGTGAAATTATCACTTGAATTCATCATTGTTGTTGAATCATTATACAAAATCATACCAATAGGCATATTTCCTGAACTAACATGGAATGCCAAACAAACATCTGGTTTTGGGTTTTCTAAAAGACCATCCGCAACCATATCTTTAGAACCTCTAAATGTTTCTTCGCCAGGTTGAAACATTAATTTAACCATACCTTTTAAATTAGCTTCATTTTCTTTTAACATTTTGGCAGCACCTAACAACATAGCACAATGTAAATCGTGTCCACAGCTATGTGCATTTCCATTTGTACTCGCAAAATCAAGTCCACTTTCTTCTTTCATTGGAAGAGCATCGATATCGGCACGTAATAAAATTGTTTTATGCCCACTTATTCCAACTGTAGCAACTACTCCGGCTCCACATCTTTGAGGGTGATATCCCATATTTGTGAGTTGTTCAATAATATAGTCAGTTGTCTGTTGGGTGTTTAAATCTATTTCGGGCATTTTGTGTAAACATCGACGATATTCTTTTGTGTTTTCAAATAATTCACTAGCTCTTTTTAAATAATCCATGATAAAACTCCTTTTCTATGTAATATATCAATAAAATATTATAAATTATTTTTTGGTATTATCAAATAATTTGATTCTGAATCTGTCATTTCAGTTTAATCTATGTTATTTTACTAACGGTGATACTATGAATCATAATAAACAAAAAAAGATTGCTCTAATCAATGATTTTACAGGTTTTGGAAGATGTTCTATTACTGTTCAACTTCCCATTATTTCCAGTCAAAAAATTCAATGTTGTCCAATACCAACATCAATTTTTTCGAATCATACTGGTTTTTCACATTATTATATGTCTGATTTTACGAATCAAATGGAAGACTATATTACGCAATGGAAAGAATTAAACTTGAAATTCAGTGGTATTTGTACCGGTTTTTTAGGTTCTGAAAAACAAATTGATATCGTTCACAACTTTATTGATCAATTTAAAGATGACAATACCATTGTCATTGTTGATCCTGTTATGGGAGACAATGGCAAAACTTATTCTACATATAATCAATCCATGTGTGACAATCTTTTTTCGCTTGTATGCAAAGCTGATATTGTTACACCTAATTTAACAGAGGCCTGTATTCTTACAAAAACGCGATATAAAGAAAAAATAACAAAAGGTGAATTAAATATCATCGCAAACAAAATTCTTTCTTATGGCCCTTCAAAAGTGGTTATAACTGGTATTCAACAAAACACTTTTGTTTCTAATTATTGCTTAGAAAAAGGAAAAGAAGCAAAATGGGTTAAAACAAAAAAAGTTGGAGAATCCCGATGTGGTACAGGAGACATTTTCACAAGCATTATCGCAAGCGATGCAATCAATAACATAGATTTTTATAAATCCGTAAAACACGCTAGTCAGTTCGTAAAAAAATGCATTGAAAAAACAGTGGCTCTAGATATTCCATTAAGTGATGGAGTATGTTTTGAAGAAGTAATATAGAAGAAAGCTAACTATATAAAAATCAATAGAATTTATGAAAAAGTTTGAAAATAT
>NZ_JBJEEX010000031.1:0-2798 GCF_051873495.1 Floccifex sp. | reverse complement strand
GGCATCATCACGCATTTCTCCGACAAATCCCTTGCCTCCTCCATAATCCTCACCACTTGGTTGACACATTGTGCTGCTCCAAGCATCAGATGCAACGCCGAGGCCCTTGGGATAGTGCCATTAATCGACAAGTCGAATAGACTTTTTGAAATCCTGTTAATACTCTTTTCATAATCCGCCATCTTTCTGCGGATTCCCTCAGCGAGGCCTTTTCGCGCCTCGATTTCTGATTCAATTTCTAAGTAATTCATAATGTATTGTTTTTAATTAGTAATATAATAGATGTTGAGGGAGTAGATATCCCATTCCTTCGATGCAAAGGTAATATCAACTAATGAATATCGCATATTTTTCTTCTACAAAATGAACCGTTTTCGTAAAGTTTAAACTTAACCCGATGAAAAACCGATGAATACCCGATGAAAAACCTATAAAAAACCTATTCTACTTTTTTAACAGCATATGGTTCTTCTTACGCGATTCAATAATATTGCACATATAATCATAGTAAGCCTTTAAATTTTTGTCTTCATATTTATTAAAGCCTTTGTGATAGGAGTCATCGTTGCCAATATTGCCGAATGTGTTCACCATTTGCCTGTAGGGTGCATACGACAATACGCCGCAATTGACGTATGCTCTCATTGTGCATCCTATAATTGTTATATTGTTGCCATCTATCGAATCCCTGATATGAGCCATCCATTCGTCCTTATATGGTCCCACAATATAGTTTCGTATGGAGTCATGATTGCTTTGGTCTTTATTAATCATTCCATTCAATACAATAACATATAAATAATTTAATAATATGTTTCGTGGCAGTTTCTTATAATAGAGGAAATTGTGAAATGTCATTTCATAATTCATGTTGACCCTAAAATCCTTAGGCATTTTATTTATCATTATTTCCACGTCTTTCCTGAAAATGTTGACGCTGCCACTCTCCAAGTTATGCTTAATAATCTTCTCAATTTCATGACATATATTTCGGTAAGATTTAATCCTATTGCCGTTATCACAAATTGTTGTACTTATACTTGCCACTTCAATTTGCATTTTTGCCACGTCCTTGTCAGCGCAATCGCCGAGCATACGATACAACTCTTGCCTGTCGTCATAAAACTCCCTGGAATACCCCAATACTGCGAGATTCTTGAATATGTCTATGAGTGGACGCATGTTCGACACATTGCAAGCTTTCAGATGCAATAGAGTCAGCATCGAATTCATCACCCTCTTCAGTTCGCGCCATTCCTCGATTGGTTCAGGCTTAAATGCATCAATTCCCCAATAAAATTCAATGGGCTCTTCTTTTTCTGTCATTGGAGTTATGTCGCTAAAGTTCACCTCGGTGATTATCGATTTGTACATCGAGGAAGCGGCAACAAATTTTGCGACATGGCTATGGTGATAACATCCCATAATATACCCATAGATATTATTTTCATCTATGTCATTTCTCCTTACATAGCCAATGATTTTACCATCGAGAGTCACAGCGATGGCATGACTGTCAATGTTGTCAGTGTCGTGTTGCAGTATCACTGTTTTGCCGATTAATGATGAAATATAATCGTCAATATTTACATTCTGGTCTTTGTGAAATTTTAATCCCACTGTTGAAAAGCTAATTGTCTTTGTCATTTTTTTTTGCTCTTATAATTTTTATCTTCTTAAAAATTCAAATCCCTGCATGTAGCAGAAATCATAATGCAAAATTAGTGACAAAAAATCGATCCTCCAAATTATTTGATACTTTTTATGAAAATGTCACGAAAGTGTCTAATTTATTTTTTGAAGAAAATCACGGCTGCTATATAAATTTAATTATTTCATTTAGTATCCAATAAGAAGAATGCCTTTTAATGGCAATTGAAGTCGATTGGATATATATAACGTTTCTAGAAACGTGTAAATCCGAGAGAAATCATCATGAGTGCGATAAATATTTCTAACGGCAAGTACAAGGTAATCAACATCAAACATCATACATGCCTCAAAAATATCTTTCAAGAATCTATGGTTCTCTGTCGCTTGTCCTGCCTCGACTTCAATAACAATCCTCCCATCCTTACTAATGGCATCTGCATAAAAAGATTTGTCAATGATATTGTCATTGCCAAATAAGACAGGAACATCTATCTTCTTATCTAAGGTTTTGCCAATCTCAACTCGATAATCTTGTTTTTCCAAAAACGGTCGCACCTTTGCAAGCACATCATTTGAGACAAGGTTATTCGTTGTTGAATCAATTTCACATTCAACAACCTTGAAGCAGTCAATAACTTTCTGTATTTCATCCGTCACGCCTCGAGAGCGAGGAAAAAATTGGTATCTTATCATAATATATTTGTTTTCAATAATTGTTGTAAATAATTATCTGATTCAATAATTTCACCTTCATCAACATAATATATAATCTTGTTGTCGATATATTCTGCCAAAGAATCGCTCCACGTCCCTTCTGAGCTAAAGAGTTGGTTACTGAGAATAACTGTAGAAATCATCACTTCCGCATTATATTCATCAAACCATACTAAGCGAAATGGATAATCCTCTCCCTTGTATCTTATTGTTTTACATTGATAATTAATTACATTCACAATGATAATGGAATTACAATATATTCACAATACCTTGATTCCCTCTTCCGACAAGCCTGTGGCTTTTGAGACGTCGGAAATAGACATGCCCATCGACTTGAGGTTGCGTGCAATTGCTATTTTTTCTTCCAAGCGACCTTCAGCATTGCCTTCCATACGTCCTTCCAAACGCACTCCTTCAAACACGCTGAT
>NZ_JBJEEX010000030.1:0-14600 GCF_051873495.1 Floccifex sp. | reverse complement strand
TTGAACATATTTCTTGTATGCGAAATCCTGCGGTTTTAGAAGAAGAAACAATGAAATTGATTCCTAGTGATCATCCTAAAAAAGTATTGATTTTAGGTGGAGGAATTGCAGGATTAGAGGCTGCTAATGATTTAAAACAATGTGGACATACACCAATTATTCTTGAAAAATCGGATCATTTAGGTGGTCAATTTGAATTAGCTGGAAAAGCACCTCGTAAAGAAGATTTTAAGCTTGCCAGTGATATGGCTGTTCAAAATATTTTAGATCAAAATATTGAAGTGCATTTAAATTGTGAAGCAACCACTCAAAAAATTGATGAAATCAAACCAGATGCAGTGATTATTTCAATTGGTTCTTCCTCAATAATTCCAAATATTCCAGGAGCACAATTAGACTGTGTTATTAATTCACATGATTTATTAGCTGGTAAAGAAGTATCAGGTCAAAAGGCTGTTGTCATTGGTGGTGGTCTTGTTGGAATTGAATGTGCGGAATACTTGGCTCAAAAAGGAATGGAAGTTAATGTTGTTGAAATGATGGATAAAGTGTTAACACAATTGGGTCAACTTCGTCAAATTGGAACACAAATGTCTCTAGCACAAGAAAAAGTTACGATTTTAACAGAAACTACTTGTCAATCGATTGAAGAAGATAAGGTGGTTGTTCAAACGAAAGAAGGAACAAAAGAACTTGCTTGTGATGTAGTTATTATGGCCATTGGTTCAAAATCAAATGATTCAACGGTACTTCAAAATCATTGTAAAGAAAACAATATTCCGTATTATGTTGTCGGTGATGCAGCTAAGCCTGCTCTTGCGCTAAATGCAATTCATGATGCGTATAATGCGGTATTGGAAATTAATAAATAATTAAAATATTTACTTGAAAAACGCAATTCTATGCTCTATAATCATAGTGTTGCAGACTCCGCTCTTGCAACCGCACAGAAAAGGTTATAAGTTGAACATCACACCTTAATGGCGAGTCATCAAATGAAAGGAGAAAAAATATGTACGCAATTATTGAAACTGGTGGAAAACAAATTAAAGTTGAACAAGATGCTGTTATTTTCGTTGAAAAATTAGATGTTAACGAAGGAGAAACAGTTACATTCGACAAAGTCTTATTTGCCAACGGTAAAATCGGAAAACCTTATGTTGAAGGGGCTTCTGTTACTGGTGTTGTTGAAAAACAAGGTAAAGGTAAGAAAATTACTATTATCAAATACAAACCTAAGAAGAGCTCAACTCGTCGTAAACAAGGACACCGTCAACCATATACTCGTGTAAAAATTACTGGTATCGAGGCTTAATTAATGGTTAAGGTGGAAATACTGTATAAACAAGATCAAATTCAATCGATTCGTGTTTCAGGTCATGCTGGAGCAGGAACAAGAGGAAATGATTTAGTTTGTGCAGGGGCTTCATCAATCGGATTTGGTGCATTGAATGCATTTGATGAGCTGTTCGCACATGATGTAGATATAGAAGTGCGAGATAATCAATTCCGAATCAAAGCATTAAAGAATTCGGATATGCTTCAAAAGTCATTATTGTTTCTTGAAATTCAATATAAGACAATGGAAGCAAGTTATCCGGAAAATATTACGATAATAAGGAAAGAGGTGTAAATCATGCGTTTCACATTAGATATTCAGTTTTTCGCATCTAAAAAAGGGGTAGGTTCTACTAAGAACGGTCGTGACTCTGAATCAAAACGTTTAGGTGCTAAATTAGCCGATGGTCAATATTGCCATGCAGGTAGTATCATTTACCGTCAACGTGGAACTAAGATTCATCCAGGAACAAACGTTGGTCGCGGAGGCGATGACACATTATTCGCATTAGTCGATGGTGTTGTTAAGTTTGAACGTCTTGGAAAGGATAAAAAGAAAGTTTCTGTTTATCCACAAGCTTAGTACAGAATTTTCTAGATCCCGTGATGTACGGGGTCTATTTTTTTAGATATTGAAAGGAGCCTAGACATGTTTGTTGATCAAGTAAAAGTTCATTTAAGAGCAGGAAAAGGTGGAAATGGAATTGTTTCCTTTCGCCATGAAAAATACGTTGCTTACGGTGGCCCTTTTGGAGGAGATGGTGGCGATGGAGGAAATGTCATTTTTGAAGCGGATCCAGGAATGACAACTTTATTAGATCTTCGTTATCATCGTAAAATATTAGCGACAGATGGTGAAAAAGGTAAAAATAAGCGTATGCACGGTGCCAATGGTGAAGACAAAATTGTCAAGGTTCCATTAGGTACAATTGTAAAGAATGCCGAAACTGGGCATATTTTAGCCGATTTAACTCAGCCTCACCAACAACAAATCGTTGCCAAAGGTGGTCGTGGTGGTCGTGGAAACTGCCACTTTAAATCAAGTCGCAATACTGCTCCAAAATATGCCGAAGATGGATTCCCAGGACAAGAATTTGATGCCATTGTTGAATTAAGAACATTGGCGGATGTTGGACTAGTGGGATTTCCAAGTGTGGGAAAATCTACTTTTTTAGATGCTGTTTCTCGTGCTAAACCTGAAATTGGAGATTATCCATTCACAACAATTGCTCCTAATGTAGGAGTGGTTCAAACCAAAGATGGAAGAAGCTTTGTGATGGCCGATCTTCCTGGATTAATTGAAGGAGCAAGTGATGGAAAAGGATTGGGACATCAATTCTTACGTCACATTGAAAGATGTCGTGTTATTATTCATGTCATTGATATGGGTGGAGAAGAAGGTCGAAATCCAATTGATGATTATCGCATTATTAATGAAGAATTAAAGTCATATAATTTGCGTTTATTAGAACGACCACAAATCGTGGTTGCTAATAAAATGGATTTAGACCAATCTCAAGCAAATTTAGAAGCCTTCAAACAAGCGTATCCAGATGTTGAAGTTTTTGAAACAACAACAATTATTCATGAAGGATTGCAGCCTGTTTTATGCCGTGCTGCTGACTTACTTCAAACAACACCACCATTCCCAATTGTGGAAGAAACAAATGAAGATGTAGGTGTTACATATACATTTGAAGAAAAGAAAAAGGATTACACAATTGAACAAATTGGTGATGGTTTATGGAGTGTATATGGTCCTAAAATTGATCGTGTCTTTGATATTAAGAAATTAAATACCGAAGAAGACTTCTATTTATTCGCCAATCGTTTACGTTACCTAGGAATTGACAATGCGCTAAGAGAAGCGGGTTGTCAAGATGGGGATACGGTTCAATTAGGTGGATTCGAATTCGAATTTATTGAAAACTAGAGGTTATTATGAAATTAATATCTTGGAATGTGAATGGCATACGTGCTGTTATGAAAAAAGATTTTATTGAGATTTTATATGCTCTAGATGCTGATATTTTCTGTATCCAAGAAACAAAGGCACAAGAAGATCAAATTGAAGTGGATTGTGAATTATATCCTTATCAATATAAATATTCTGCCCAAAGAAAAGGATATAGCGGCACAATGATTCTATGCAAAGAACAACCATTAAATGTATCATATGGAATCAATGATGCGATTCATGATACCGAAGGTCGCGTTATCACTTTAGAATATGATCAATATTATGTGGTAACAGTCTATACACCTAATAGCCAAGATGGTCTAAAGCGTCTTGACTATCGTATGGAATGGGATAAAGCCTTTGCCCAATATATTCGTTCTTTAAATAAACCAGTTATGGTTTGTGGAGATTTTAATGTTGCGAATGAAGAAATAGACATTAAAAATCCCAAAACCAATCGTCGCAATGCTGGTTTTACAGATGAAGAACGAGATAGCTTTAAAACCAATTTATTATCTTTTTTAACGGATACATACCGTGAGCTCTATCCTGAAAAAGTAGAATATTCGTGGTGGTCTTATCGCTTTAAAGCCCGTGAAAAAAATGCGGGGTGGCGAATTGATTACTGGTTAGTCTCAAATGATTTAAAAGAAAAAGTACGAGATGCGAAAATATTAACGGATATATATGGATCGGATCATTGTCCTGTTGAATTAGATATCGAATTATAGCCCAGATTTTTCTGGGTTTTTTATTTGACATACTATATGTAAAGTATAATAATTAACGCATGTTAAAAAAGGAGGTACCTATGGATTCAGAAACATATTTAATGTTGAAGTCACTTCAGAAACACATACAAGAAGGTGTGAATGCATCTCTTGTGAATGGACCTGAATGTCATTTTCCAGCTTTACATCGTTTATTTGTGATTATCGATAAACATGGGGAAAATGGTAAGATTGCGGTTAAAGATATTTCTATTATCAATGATTTATTGCCACAATCTGTGTCTCGTACACTTAAAAAATTAGAAGACGATGGTCTGATTATTCGTACTACGGATCCGTTAGATCGTCGTAAAGTTTATGTAGAATTAAGTGAATATGGCCTACAAGCCCATAGTGAATGTGAAAATCGTTTGTTAGCGTTTGTGACAAGCGTTGAACAAGAACTTGGTGCTGAAAATCTGAATTTATTAAATCAATGTTTATATAAATTAGATCAAGCTGTGCAAATTGTAAATGCGAACAGAGGTGAATTAAATGACTAAAATATTTAAACAATTGTTGAAACATTGGAAGACATGTCTAGTAATCTTTGTTTTATTGATTATTCAAGCAAACTGTGATTTAAGCATTCCTTCCATGACAAGTGATTTAATTGATGTTGGGATTCAAATGTCTGGAATTGAAAGTACTGTACCCGATTCAATTCGAGAAGAATCAATGGAAGCTATTACATGGTTAATGCCAGAAAGTGATGCGGAATTGGTGTTTGATAATTATGACAAACAAGATGATATTTATGTTTTAAAAGAAGATGCACCAGATTTAAGTGATGCGTTCACAATGCCTGAAATTGCCCTTGTTTCTATGGCAAGTCAAGGTAAAGAAGAAGTGGAAGTAAAGGATTTAGATGATGCTTGTAAACAAGTAAATGGCATGATTCAACAAATGCCACCCATGCTTTCAGATAACCAAAAACGTGATATTATCCAAGAACAATTAGAACAAGTTGTATCACAAATTGATGAGGATACCCTTGAATTAATGGAAAGCCAAGGAAAAGTATTTGTGAAATTAGAATATCGTGCCCAAGGCATTGAAGAAAAAACACAAATGAACTACTTGTTGAAAACAGGTGGAAAAATGCTTGGATATACATTATTATTAGTAGCTTGTGCTATTGGTGTTGGTTTATTGGCATCTCGTGTATCGGCTACAATTGGTAAAGATTTACGTGCCAAAGTGTATAAAAAAGTAATGTCTTTTTCTAATGAAGAAATTGAATCTTTTTCAACGGCTTCATTAATTACACGTACAACCAATGACATTCAACAAGTACAAATGGTTTGTGTTGTGTTATTAAGAATGGTATTTTATGCGCCTATCATTGGAATAGGAGGAATTATTAAAATATCGAATACTGGTAGTGATTTATCGTGGATTATTGTAGTAACGGTTGTTTTATTATTAGCGATTATTGGAATCTTGGTATTTGTTGCGATGCCTAAATTTAAGAAAGTACAAAAATTAGTAGATAACTTAAATCAAGTTTCGCGTGAAATTTTAACAGGTATTATGCCAATTCGTGCGTTCTCACAAGAAAAATATGAAGAAAAACGTTTTGATCAAGCAAATACCGATTTAATGAAAAATCAATTGTTCACAAATCGTACGATGGCTATGATGATGCCATTAATGACGATTATTATGAATGCATGTTCCATTGCCATTGTATGGTTTGGTGGATTATCAATGGATTTAGGAAACATGCAAGTAGGGGATTTAATTGCCTATATTAGTTACACAATGCAAATCGTTATGTCGTTTATGATGATTTCCATGGTATCCATTATGCTTCCAAGAGCCAGTGTGGCATTTGATCGTATTGATGAAGTTTTAGATACACCTTTGTCAATTAAAGATACAGAAAAAGTGATTGATAAAAAATGGCAAGGGGAAATCGAATTTAAAGATGTTTCCTTTAAATATCCAGACAGTGAAGACTATACTGTATCGGATTTGAATTTCACAATTCATCCAGGACAAACGACAGCCATTGTTGGTAGTACAGGATGTGGAAAATCAACGATTCTAAATTTAATTTGCCGTTTCTTTGATGTTTCACAAGGACAAATTTTATTAGATGGAGTAGATATTCGTGATATGAGTGTGGATCAGCTTCATGATTTAATTGGATATGTTCCTCAAAAAGGAGTTTTATTCTCAGGAACAATTGGTTCTAATATTAAATTTGGACAAGATATTAGTGATGAAGAAATGATGGAAGCAAGTCAAGTTGCCCAAGCAGAAGAATTTATTGAAATCAAAGAACAAAAATATGATAGTCCCATTGCACAAGGCGGAACCAATGTTTCGGGTGGACAAAAACAACGATTGTCAATTGCTCGTGCAATTGCCAAAAATCCATTAATTTATATTTTTGATGATAGCTTTTCAGCTCTAGACTTTAAAACAGATGCAGCTTTACGAAAAGCACTATCCACAAAAACGAAAGATGCGACAGTATTGATTGTTGCTCAACGTATTTCAACAATTCTTCATGCCCAACAAATTATTGTCATGGAAGAAGGAAAAGTAGTTGGGGTTGGAACGCATGAACAATTAATGAAAACATGTGAAGAATATAAAGAAATTGCCAAATCGCAATTATCAGAAAGTGAATTAGGAGGTGTTTGTTAATGGCACATCCAGGAAGAGGAAAACCCGTACAAAAGGCCAAAGACTTTAAGGGAACAATGAAACAAATCTTTGCTTCATTAAAGCCATATCGTTTTATTTTAGTTGTTGTTATGGTCTTTGCGATATTATCAACGGTATTTAATATTATTGGACCTAAAATCTTATCGAAGGCAACCACAGCATTAGCTGAAGGATGGATTGCTAAAGTAACAAATACAGGATCTATTGATTTTGGATACATTGGAAAAGTATTGATTTTCTTATTAGGTTTATATATTTTATCTGGTTTATTTTCGTTTATTCAACATTGGTTAATGAGTAGTGTAACACAAAAAATCTGTTATAACTTTAGAAAAGATATCAGTGAAAAAATTAATCGTCTACCACTATCTTATTTTGAATCAAGAACCATTGGAGAAGTTTTATCAAGAATTACCAATGACGTTGATACCCTAGGACAAAGCTTAAATCAATCTTTATCCCAATTAGTCACAAGCATCACAACATTAATTGGTGTATTTATCATGATGCTTTCGATTTCACCTAGTATGACACTTGTCGCTTTATTGATTTTGCCATTGACATTTGTGTTTGTGATGGTGGTTGTTAAACATTCTCAAAAGTATTTCAAACAACAACAAGCAATGCTTGGTGTTGTGAATGGACAAGTCGAAGAAACTTATTCAGGTCATAATGTGATTCGTGCTTATAATCGAACACAAGATATGGTGAATCAATTTGAACAAAACAATGAAAAACTATATGAATCTGCTTGGAAGTCTCAATTCTTATCGGGATTAATGCAACCGATTATGAATTTCATTGCGAATTTAGGATATGTAATGGTTGCGGTTATGGGTGGTGTCTATGCATGTCGTGGATACATTACGATTGGAGACATTCAAGCTTTTATTCAATATGTAAAGAACTTTACTCAACCTATTCAACAATTAGCACAAGTATCTAATCAATTTCAAAGTATGGCAGCCGCTGCGGAACGTGTCTTTGAATTCTTAAATGAGAAAGAAGAAGTTCAAAGCGAAAATAAAATCGAACAAGAAATAAAAGGAGAAGTCACTTTTGATCATGTAAAATTTGGATATACACCAGATAAAACAATTATCAAAGACTTTAGTTGTCACATTCAACCTGGTCAACAAGTTGCCATTGTAGGTCCAACAGGAGCTGGAAAAACGACGATTGTGAAATTATTGATGCGTTTCTATGATGTGAATGATGGAGCTATTTTATTGGATGGTATGGATATACGTGATTTCAATCGTTCTAATTTACGTCAAAACTTTGGTATGGTACTTCAAGATACTTGGTTGTTTAAAGGAACAATCATGGAAAATATTCGTTATGGTAATTTAGAAGCAAGTGATGAACAAGTCATTGAAGCTGCAAAACAAGCCAAAGCGGATCACTTTATTCGTACGCTTCCTAAGGGATATCAAATGGAAATCAATGAAGATGCATCAAACTTGTCTCAAGGACAAAAACAATTGTTGACAATTGCACGTGCTATCTTAGCTAATAATAAAGTATTGATTTTAGATGAAGCCACTAGTAGTGTGGATACGCGTACCGAACAACAAATTCAAAAAGCTATGGATAACTTGATGAAAGGAAAAACAAGTTTTATCATTGCCCATCGTCTTTCAACTATTAAAAATGCAGATTTAATTTTAGTAATGAAAGATGGAGATATTGTTGAACAAGGAAATCATGAAACGTTATTGAAACAAAATGGTTTCTATGCGAATTTATATAATTCACAGTTTGAACAAGACTAATTGTCTAGTATAATATAAGGCAAAAAGGAGAAGGTATGATTGCGTTTGTATCAGGAAAAGTGCGGCTTATACGCAAAGAAACCATTGTAGTGGATGTACAAAACATTGGCATAGAAGTCTATGTATCCAATACAAGTCAGTATCAATTAAATAGCGAAGTGTTTTTATATACATATCAACACGTACGGGAAGATGCGATATTGTTGTTTGGATTTAAAGATGAACAAGACTATGATGTGTTTATGCGTTTAATCAATGTAAAAGGGATTGGTCCTAAATCGGCATTAAATATTTTAGGAGCTTGTCCTGCTCAAGAAATGGTTGAGGCCATTGAATCGGATGATATTAAGCGATTAAAGTCACTTCCGGGTATTGGTGCAAAAACAGCTTCTCAAATTGTCTTGGATTTGAAAGGAAAATTTGTTTCCGTTCCTTCTAAAAATGAAACAAGTACGAATCCAGTCTGGCAAGAATGTCAAGAAGCTTTAATAGCTCTTGGTTTTAAAGCGAATCAGTTAACAGGTATTAAAAAAGAGCTACAAGATCGTACGGATTTAAATACGGATCAGATGCTTCGTATGGCTTTAAATATAATCGCAAAACGAAATGGAGTATAAGATGAGAGAAGTAGATGCGAATCTTCAAGAAAATGATGGATATGAACAGTCTTTACGTCCAGCGAGTTTGGATGAATATATAGGACAAAGGGAATTAAAACAAAATTTAAGAATTTTTATTCAAGCGGCACTACAGCGCGAAGAAGTATTGGATCATGCTTTATTTTATGGGCCACCGGGTTTAGGAAAAACAACGTTGGCTTATATCTTGGCAAATGAAATGAATGGACACTTAAAAACCGCAAGTGGTCCTTCTATTGAAAAAAGTGGCGACTTAGCGGCTATTTTAACCACTCTTGAACCAGGGGATGTATTATTTATCGATGAAATTCATCGTCTTTCTAAACAAGTAGAAGAAGTTTTATATTCGGCAATGGAAGATTTTTGTATCGATGTTGTAGTCGGAAAAGATACAGGAAATCCTCATTCTATTCGTCTTCCATTACCTCCTTTTACTTTAATTGGAGCTACTACCCGAGCTGGAGACCTTTCCAGTCCACTTCGAGATCGATTTGGTATTGTCTGGCAGCTTCAATATTATGAAATTGATGAGCTATGTCAGATTGTACAACGTACAGCTCGTGTCATGAAAACGGAAATTGATGATGAAGCAGCTAGTGAAATTGCGCTTCGTTCACGAGGAACACCAAGAATTGCGAATCGTTTATTTAGAAGGGTACGGGATTATGCCCAGGTGTTAAATAATGGGCTGATTACTTTAGATGTCACGAAAAAAGCCTTGGATTGTCTACATGTGGATAGTCTAGGACTTGATTTAGTGGATCATAAATATTTGATGGGAATTATTGAACGTTTTAATGGAGGTCCAGTTGGTTTGGATGCCATTGCTGCTTCCATTGGAGAAGAAGCCACGACACTAGAAGATGTATATGAGCCTTATTTACTACAAATTGGGTTTATCAATCGTACGTCTCGTGGTCGTATTGTGACACAAAAAGCGTATGATCATTTAAAAATAATGCATCAAATGGAATTATTTGAATGACAAAATTGTCATTCATTTTTTTTTGATATAGAATAATGCCATGGAAAATTTATCAATATTATCAAAAAAAGTATTACAGTTTATTGAACCGGACTGTTCAAAATGGAATCAATGGTTAGAACACAATGATTTGGAGCCTATATCAAATAGTGAATGCATTCAAAATTTTATTCAAATTATTACTGAAGCAAAAGAATCCAATACAAAAATATTAGTAGCAGGAGATTATGATTGCGATGGTATTATGGCAACTACCATTATGGTAGATGGCCTTAGAAAGTTTGGCATAGATTGTGGATTCTATATTCCCAATCGTTTAAAAGAAGGATATGGACTACATGCTCATACTGTAGATTTAGCTTATAAAAAAGGCTATAAGATTATTGTTACAGTTGATAATGGGATTAAAGCTTTTGATGCATTAGAGAGGGCTGAACAACTTGGAATCACAACAATCGTTACCGATCATCATACCCTTGATGAATTTGTACCATGTGATTTATTAGTCCATCCCAACGAAATGGAACCTTCGTTTTCAAGTTTATGTGGAGCTGGAGTAGCTTATGAGTGCATTCGTGCTTTGAAAGTGGATACACCGTTTCATTTGATGTGTGCATGTGTTGCCAGTATTGGAGATATGATGCCTGTTAAAGATGAAACACGATGGATTATTCAAAAAGGAATTAAATGTTTAAATCAAAGTCATGAGAAACATTTCTTTGCGCTTAGTAAAGACCCTGTTTTAAATGAAACTTCGATAGCTTTTCAAATTGTTCCTAAACTAAATGCGCTAGGAAGATTATCGGATGTGGCGAACGTGAATAATGCGGTGCGCTATTTTCTAAGTGATGGTGATTGTACAAACTTTGTTTGTCAGATGGAACAAATCAATGATAAACGAAAGAATATGTCAAGCAACATGACTCAACAAGCTATCCAAAAACTAGATCAAGATAAAGATGTCTTGTTTGTGTATGATCAAAATTATCATGAAGGAATTATTGGTTTAACGTGTGGACAAATTAATTCTCAATTTGATAAACCATGTATTGTGGCAACGAGTTGTGATGGTATTTGTCGTTGTTCTATGCGAGCTCCATTGGGATTTAATTGTGTGGAATTTTTAAAAGACTTTCCTTATTTTGAAACAATGGGTGGACATAAACAAGCAGCTGGTTTTACATTCGTTGATGAACAAATTCCTGAGTTTGAACAATACATAGAACAAAAGTCACAATCGTATCAATGGCAAAAAGAAGAAAAGAAAACATTGCTTGTGAATAGCGATGAATTAAATTTATCACAAGTGAAAGGTCTAGATGTACTTCGTCCATTTGGTCCTGGCTTTGAGCTTCCTTCTTTTGAAATTCAAAGTGTAAAGGTAAAGAGTTTATTTGATTTTCAAAATGGGAAACATCGTAAATATGTTTTAGAAAATGGGCTTGAGTGTATGGATTTTAATCAGTCTTTGGATCATTTTCAAAATAAAAACAGAGCTATTTCAAGTTTGATTGGTTCGGTTTCGATTAGTTCGTATCGTAAAAAAGAAAGTGTTAATTTTTGTATTGATGCAATTAAGTATAAATAAAATGACAAATTTGTGTTATTATTAGTAAAAAGTGAGGAATATATATGGATATAAAAAACTACATTGAAAGCATTCCAGGCTTTCCAAAAGAAGGAATTATTTTTAGAGATGTAACACCGATTTTGGAACACCCTGAAGCCTATAAAAAAGTTACGGATGAATTGTCATCTTTTGTACAAAGCGTACAAGCTGATATTGTGATTGGTCCAGAAGCACGTGGATTCTGGTTTGGGATTCCTGTTGCGAATCAATTGAATTTACCTTTTGTACCTGTTCGTAAACCAGGGAAACTTCCTCGTAAAACAATTGAAGAAACATATCAATTAGAATATGGAACAGATACTTTATGTATGCACGCGGATTCTTTGAAACCAGGACTAAAGGTTGTGATTATTGATGATCTTTTAGCGACTGGAGGAACAGTAGAAGCAATCGTTAAGTTAGTACAAAAACAAGGGGCACAAGTTGTTGGAATTGGTTTTGTAGTTGAGCTAGATGATTTAAAAGGAAAAGAAAAATTCAAAGATATTCCTGTTTGTTCATTAACACATTTTGAAGGAGAATAAATTAGAAAGGGTGGTTAATATGAGTAGTCGAAAAACAGTTACATATGAAGAATGTATGGGCAATATTAAGTCTTATATTAAGCGCCCAGAAAATCTCGAGATGATTGAAAAGGCATATGAATTTGCCAAAGAACATCATGAAGGACAATTTCGTAAAAGTGGAGAACCGTATGTGATTCATACGATTGAGGTTGCCAATACATTAGCTTTACTACATACGTCTCCTAAAACCATTGCTGCTGGTTTTCTACATGATACGGTAGAAGATTGTGATGGGGTAACGAATGAAACAATTAAAGAATTGTTTGGAGAAGAGATTAGTACTATTGTTGATGCTGTAACTAAAATCGGTAATATTAAATTTCAAGATGAAAGAGAATACCAGGCAAGTAATCATCGTAAGTTGTTTATTGCCATGGCTAAAGATATTCGTGTAATCTTAGTTAAACTTGCCGATCGTCTTCATAATATGCGTACGCTTGAATATATGAAGCCAGAGAAACAAAAGAAAATTGCTAATGAAACATTGTCTGTTTATGCACCTATTGCTCATCGTCTTGGGATTAGTGAAATTAAAAATGAATTAGAAGATCTTTCTTTTAAGTATTTATATAATGAAAAATACAATGAAATTAAGAACTTAGTTGCACAAAGAGAAAGTGAAAGAAATCAACAAGTAGAAATGATGATCCATGATATTAAAATTATCTTGGATAAATATCATATTCCTTATCGTATCTTTGGTCGTTCAAAGCATTTTTATTCCATTTATAAAAAGATGGTAACTAAAAATAAACGATTTGAAGAAATCTTGGATTTACTTGCGATTCGTATTGTAACGGATACCGAAACGCATTGTTACGAAATATTAGGATATATTCATGCCACGTATCGTCCTATTCCAGGCCGTTTTAAAGACTATATTGCCATGCCTAAAGCAAACATGTATCAGTCTTTGCATACTACCGTAGTGGAACCACAACATGGAAATATCTTTGAAATTCAAATTCGTACGGAACAAATGGATGCCGTTGCGGAACGAGGGGTTGCAGCTCACTGGTTATATAAAGAACATCCGAATTTCTCTCATGCCCAAGAACAAAAAGAAATTGAAGATAAATTGTCTTGGTTCAGAGACTTTGCGATGATGACAGATGAAGAAAGTGAAGATCCACTTGAATATATGAACGTTCTTCAAAAAGATATTTTTGAAGCCAATGTATATTGTTTATCACCACGTGGAAAAGTGATTGCCCTTCCTCAAGGGTCTTGTCCTATTGACTTTGCGTATCGAATTCATACCGAAGTTGGAAATAAAACGGTAGGAGCAAAAGTAAATGGTGCCATTGTTCCATTAAATACAGTTTTAAAAACAGGAGATGTTGTCGATATTTTAACGAACAACAATTCTAAGGGTCCAAGTGAAGACTGGATTAAGATAGTTAAGAGTGGACATGCGCGAAATAAGATTCGTTCTTTCCTTCAAAAACAAGAAGAAACGGATCGTAAAGAGTCAATTAAAATTGGGCAACAAATGTTGGAAGATGAATTTGCTCGTCAAAAATTAGATCCAAGTGCTTTAAAAGAAAAGCGGCTTGAACAAATTTTAAATACATTATCATTTAAAACAGTAGATGATTTATATGTAGGAATTGCTAATAAGAGGGTATCCCTAGAATCTATTATCAATCGTTTGGTTCGTAATCGACAAACAACACTTGAAGATGAAGAAATTATCAAACATGTTAATAAGGAAGCAAGTAAATATAAACGTGTTAGTGGCTGTGGCGTGATTGTGCCTGGTATTGATACGATTTCGGTTTCCTTAGCGAATTGTTGTCAACCAATTCCAGGTGATGAAATCGCGGGATATATTTCAAAAGGACAAGGAGTTAAAGTGCATCGTGTGGATTGTCCAAATATTATCAATGAAAAGAAGCGTTTGATTCCTGTGGAATGGAGCGATGATATTCAAGAAAAGACATATGATGTTCAACTTGTTGTTTCAAGTACCGATCGAAACTACTTGTTAAGTGATATTATGACAACGCTTCAACAATGCAATGCGTCTTTACGTCATGTAGATAGTTATGTAAATGAAGATAATTTAACGGCAACAACTAAGATGTTGATATCGGTTAAAGATGCGAATCATTTAAAGATTATCATGGCAAATTTAAAGAAAGTTCGTAGTGTAAATGAAGTTGTTCGTACGATTCAATAAGGTCTGTTTACAGGCCTTTTTTTTAGGGTAACCAAAATCTTTTGGGGTTTATCCAAAAACTTTTAGGGTGAACTTTT
>NZ_JBJEEX010000029.1:0-2839 GCF_051873495.1 Floccifex sp. | reverse complement strand
CCTTAGCATCAGCTTAAAAATTAATTTGCCCAAATTATTGGGTTCGGTTCATCACCTAGACGAGTTTTTATTTTCTAATTCACATAAGGCACTTCTTGACCATTATAAATAGCTTCTATATCTTTTTTCGCATTATCAATCGTTGTTTCATCAGGATACATCACATAAGCATAATCATGTAATTCATAGGCATAGTCTGTTCCACTTTCACCGTTTAAACTATATTGATAAATCATCCATTGGCTTCCATCTTCTAATTGTTGTTTCACAAATCCCATGATTTGATTCATACTCATATTGGTTTGAAATAAATCTGACATAATATTGAGAATATCAGAGAAATTATTTAATAAAGAGGTTGATAAACATTTTTCAATAATGGCGCGAATGATTTCCATTTGGTTTTTTCCTCGTTGACGATCACCATCCACATACGCATATCGTTCACGAGCAAAAGCTAGAGCACATTCTCCGTTTAAATGATTCATTCCTTGTTCCACACTACAAGCATGATAGCTTCCCGATAACTCCACATCATAATCCGAATACACATCCACACCATCTAATAAATCAACTAAAGTCACAACGGTTTGAAAGTTCACAAGAACGTTATAGTTAATTTCAATGTCCAATAAGTTTTCGATTGTTTTTTCAGTTGTGGATATGCCATGCCATCCTGTATGTGTTAATTTATCCATTTCCCCATTCGCACATCCATCACTTACATCACATACCGTTTCTACATAATAATCTCTTGGAATCGATAATAAAAATATTTGATGAGTTTTAGGATTTATTGATGCGACTAAGTTCACATCGCTTCTGGCATCACTGTCATCAAATGTACCTGTTCTAGTATCAATTCCACTAATTAAAACCGTAAAAGGTTCATTAATCACATCGACATCACTTATTGTACTCGTTGTTTCTTCGGTATAAATAGTGTATGTATAAACGAGTTTTGTCGTTTCTTCAAAATCAGGATAATAATCTGAAATAATGTCTAAATACACTTTATCAATACAAATACTATCAATTAATCCTTCGTTTAAATTATTCATTAAGTTTTCACTAGAACTATAAGCCACTGTATCCACTTTAAAGTCTAATGAATCAATGCATTCCATACTTTGTTTCTCATCTACAATTAAGTATCCAATTGATTTCTTTTTTAAGTCTTCTTTGGATTCAATGGAACTTTCTTTTAGAGTATAAATATAAATAGGTTTCTTTTTCTGTTTAGAAATATTACTGATTTTAGAAAGTGTTTCCATTGTTTTATCAGCATAAGAACCAAATCCAAGACATGATACAGACAAACAAATACACATAACTAAAGCAATGGTTTTGTGTCCTTTTATATCAAAACCAATCGTAAATCCTATTAAAATAATATATAAAATCACAAGTGCAATAATATAAATATATGGTATTAAATTAAGTTTAACGGTGTTGTATATCAAATAAAATAAACTAATCGTCAATATAAAAACAAAGATGCCTTGTCTTCTTTTCATTTCTATCACCCATATTCATGATACAACTTAATAGTTGAGATTTCAAAAATAGTAAAATGGGAATTATTTAAGTATTTATACACTTAATACATCTTTGTGCGTATATTTACTTAAATTATTATTTAAACTAAAAGTCATAACAAATCGTTTTCTGTGTTAAAATAACAAGCAGGAAGGAAGTATATATATTTTATGAATAAAATTGTTTTTTTAGATTTAGATGGTACTTTATGGACTTTTGAACAAATTCCTGATTCGGCTTTATTAGCTATTGCACAAGCTAGAAAAAATGGACATAAAATACTAACCAATACAGGACGTTCACGTTGTGAGGTTCCTCAAGCGTTATGGGACTTAAAATTAGATGGGTATTGTTTCTCAGCAGGAAGTGAAATATATTTAGAATCAAATCGCATTCTTTATGAACCACTAGGTGCAGAATTAGTCAAACAAATACAAACTGTCATAGAAGAAATAGGAATTGGATATTCTTTGGAAGGATCTGATATGACTTTTACAAATAGTGTTGATAGAGAACAAATGAAAGCTTTTGCGCAAACAAATCGTGTAGGAAGCTGTTTTCTAGATTTTCCTGATGTATCTACCATTCAAGAAAAAGATTATGATCAAATCATGAAAATATCACTTCGTGCAGAAAATGAAGAAGACCTTGATTATGTTCTTTCTCGTATTCCTGATTGTGTTGAATTCACTCGTTTTAGAGGATTTGGTGGCGAGCTTACTTTAAAAAAATATAATAAAGCCACTGCCATTCAATTCCTTGAACAATACTTTAATAATGAATATGAATCAATGGCATTCGGAGACTCTGACAATGATTTACCAATGTTGAAATATGCTTCTATTTCAGTGGCAATGGGAAATGGAACAGATTCAGTAAAAGAAATTAGTTCTTATATTACAGATCCAATTGATGAAAATGGAATCTATAATGCGTTTAAACACTTTGAATTGATATAAAATGATTTTGTGTTATATTTTTATCATAAAAAGCGGTGTACCCTACCAAGACCAAGTGGGAGCTAAAAAAGATAGTCGATTGAGTAATCAGTCGACTTTTTTATATAACAATTTACTGTATATATTCATTCTTCTTTTCCACATATTTACACTAAGAAAAAAGCCTCAGACAAGCTGAGGCATATGTTACATATTATTATTCTGTAGTATCTTTGGCATTTACATATGGAGGTGTTTCTCCATTATTGATAGATTGAATATCCGCAATGGCATTATCAATTGTTGATTGATCTGGATACATAACATAGGCATTCATTCCTAGTTCATACGCAAAATCAGAA
>NZ_JBJEEX010000028.1:0-14868 GCF_051873495.1 Floccifex sp. | reverse complement strand
CCCCGGTGTTGACCCCACTTAACTTTGGAAAAACCCCGGTTAACTTTGGTTACCCCTTTTTTTAAGATAATTGAATTGTTCTATGACATGATTTTGCGACAATTGGATCATGCGTGACAATCACAACGGTTTTTCCTTTTCCATTTAACATATGAAGAATATCTAATATTTCATCACGATTTTGTGCATCTAAGGCTCCGGTAGGCTCATCAGCTAAAATAAGTCTTGATGGTTTTAAAATAGCACGCGCAAGGGCAATTCTTTGTTG
Source organism: Floccifex sp. (assembly GCF_051873495.1). Classification (NCBI taxonomy): domain Bacteria; kingdom Bacillati; phylum Bacillota; class Erysipelotrichia; order Erysipelotrichales; family Erysipelotrichaceae; genus Floccifex; species Floccifex sp. Next base: position 14,600 of record NZ_JBJEEX010000028.1, on the reverse strand, counting down.
TTGACCACTCGATAAAGTAAACACTTTTTCTTTTTTATAATCTTCCATATGAACTAAATTTAAAGCATTTTCAATCATTTCTTGTTTTTCATGTTTTGATTTTTTAACATAACGAAGAGCCAACATTAAGTTTTGTTCAACGTTTAAGTTATCAATTAAGGCAAAGTTTTGAAATAAATAAGATATATTGTTTCGAATAAATTTATTAGCCTTCGAAGAATTGATTTTAGGAGCTTGTTGAGACAATAAAGAGACTTTTCCTTGATCATAAGATTCAATTAAACCAATGATATTTAATAAAGTTGTTTTTCCACTTCCACTTTTTCCCATAATCGCAATCATCTCATTGTCTTCAATCGTTAAATTGAAATGATAAAATATCACATGATTTCCAAATGATTTTGATAGATTTTGTATTTCAATAGCTGGCATGGTTATTCTTCTCCTTTCAATAATAGATTAAGATTTTTTTGTTCTTGTTTGTGAATTAAAATGAATAAGACAAACAAATCAATGAACACAAGTAGAGCAAATAATAATAAAGAAATTACACTTTGTTTGGTGATGAATAATTCAATGAAACCAAATAAATAAAGAACTAAAAAGTAGAATAATTCATTTTTATATCTTTCTAACATTGGATATCCTAATATCTTTTTGACAAAAATTTCTTTTTTACGTGTGACAAATAAAATCAATAAAATATAGTAAGAAGCTAATATATCAACTAGAACAATTAATACTAATCCTGTACTAGTTAATAATAAACCAGATTGTAGTCCACTTAAGTAATCTTTAAAACCAGAATTTAAAATACTATCAAATTGAATATTATTTTGTTGTAGATTGGCATCAATAATCGCTTGTTTTAAAAGCAGTTGATTCGTTTTATTGTTTTCTATACGAATGGGATTACTTGAAGCTTCATTGATAAATAAAGCGGATTGGTTTTGAATATTCGTATCATTTAAACAAACAAATATCGGATTACTTACAAATGCTTTGCCATTGTCAATCATTTGTTGGGTTTGTGTAAACATCATATTTGAATTGGCTTTGTAGTAGTGTACATCTAAATTGATTGATTCATCTGATAAAATGGTTGGAATTTGATTATATATATCTTTTATGGATGAATCATTTTTATAAGTCGATGGAACCAAAAGCACAAGTTTATCAGTATTAAAATAAGAATCAATGGACTCATCAAACCAATTTTGATAGTCTTGTAAGCCATTTTTATTGATTTCTAGTAAAGATATGTCTTTATTCATGTCAATAAAAGAAAAATATTGGGCATTGGCCGTTTCTTCTAATTCTTGAAACATAGAAAATAATTTATCATCTAAGCTAGATTGTCCATTCAACATTTGTTGGAATTCATCGTCAACAAAATCAAAGTTTGAAAGTGTTACTGTATTTGAAATGTCTTCATAGGCTTTTTTAGTTGCGATTTGTTTGAAAAATAAATTGGTTGCACTTGCCATACTTGGTATCACAAAAACAAAGGCAATAAATGTCACAAGCTTTAATCCATATCCGAGTAGTAAAGATGCCTTAACGTGAAAAAATCCTTTTAGAATGGAATTTAAAGTGTATCGTTTCGTAATGAAAACCATAATGCTTGAAATAAGAATTGAAAATAATATTATAATCATTTGGTATATAAACAATAAAAATAAATAATTTAAGTCACAACCTGGTATTAATAGCTTTTGAAGGAATAAAGAAATGAAAACAAAGATGATATAAATCATTATGTTTTTACGATTTAATTGTTTCCATATATCAAATTCACTAAAACCAAGTAATTTATAAACACCTATTTCTTTAATTTGACTTGTGGGATAGAAACAACACATTAAAGCATAAATCAATAATAAAATAATGCTGGCAGCAATAATGATTTCAACAGGTCCTTTTGTATATGTTTTTTGATAGTTGGCTTGAAGAAGCAAAGAAGAATCTTGGTTTAAATACGTAGATAGTTCATTTATGATTTCTTGTTTGTGATTGGTTGGAGAACAAATGGTATAAGAACCATCAATCGATTTATTTGAGTGTTGCAGATGATTATTGAGAGTCATAACAATCATAGGATCATCTTCAAATAAATCATATAACATACCTACTTGATTTTTGTTTCCTTTAAAAGTAGAAAGAACATCGCTATCCCTTTTAATGTTTTCTCCTTTAGAAATAAAATTGTTGATATATGTTAAATATGTATTGGTGAATGTTCCTGCTTTAATTGTGATTAATTTATTATTTTTTTCAATGACATCACTACGAATGATAGAGGCATCGTATTTTTGTGATATTTTAGATATTTCATCTAAAAACGAATCATTAGATAGAGTATCGTTATCTACATAAATAGTGAAATAATCTTGTTGTTTATCAATGGAATCTAAGCGTAGGTAGTCATTATATTTTTGATTCATTCCAAATAATAGACTAACCAAAATACTCACAGTGCATAATAAAAAAATAATTGATTTTCTCATAATAGATTACCTTTTCTTAAAATATTTTGATAACGTTATCTAATATTGTTATATTACTTTTTATTAAAAAAGCAACAGTTAATATAAATGCTATGAAAAATACAAGAAATAACAAAGTAAACAAAAAACAAATAGACTTCTACATCTATTTGTTTCTTCTATTATTTTTCGTTTTCAATCATTTCTTTAATTGCTTCAATTGCTACTTTGATAGGAATATTTACATCGTGTACTTGTGGATTTGGTAATCCTTGTTTTTCTCTTTCTTGGTTGGCAATGACCAAACAAACAGAACCACAACGAACTTTTAGATAACTGGCAACAATGAATAAAGTGGAAGATTCCATTTCGGATCCTTTACAACCTAAACGAAGCCAAGCATCCCATTTTCTTAGTAATTCTTCATGGTTAGGAAGGTCTTCTGGTTTGTGTTGTCCATAAAAGGCATCTTTACATTGTGCTACACCTACATGATATGTTTGATTCAATTTTTTGCTGGCATTGACTAAAGCTGTTGTGACATCAAAATCGGCAATGGCAGGATATTCGATAGGAGCATATTCTTTAGAAGTGCCTTCAGCACGAACAGCTCCGTTAATAATAATGACATCACCACTTTTTACATTGATATCCATTCCTCCACATGTTCCTACACGAATAAAGGTTTTAGCTCCACATTGTACTAATTCTTCCATCGCAATGGCAGCACTTGCTCCTCCAATTCCAGTTGAAGTTACACTTACTTTTGTTCCATTTAAAGTTCCAGTATATGTCACGAATTCTCTTGAATCGGCAATAAGAACGGGATTATCAAAGTATTGCGCAATGATTTTACAACGCTTTGGATCACCAGGTAATAAAACGTATTCACCAACGTCTCCTGGTTTTACTTGAATATGATATTGTTTTCCTGAACCTTCTGTATAATCAATCATGGTATCACCTCAAGTAAAGTATAATCGAAATTTTATTTGTTTTCAATTTATGGTAGAATGGTGCAGAGGTACAGATATGAAAAATATAGTAATTGCACTTAGAAAAAATGATGAATTTCCCGAATTGATAAAAAATAATTTAGGAGAAATTGAATTGGATTTAGATTTAGGTCATGTGACTACAATCTATACATTTAATAAACTTCCAATGGAAAAAGTTTATATTTTAGGATTAGGTGATGGCTCAAATATTAAAAAAGCTTTTATTCAGTTTGCTCAAACCATTAAAGAAAATGTATTTGTGTATGTTGATGAAGAAATGGCTTATCAAGCAAGTTTAGGATTATATTATGGAGCTTATTCTTATTTAGATAATAACAGAGAATATGAATTTTCGAGTTGTTCAGAGTTAGTTCAACAAGGAAAAGAAATGGCAGAATGTATTAATTATGCTCGTTATTTATCCGATATGCCAAGAAACATTTTAACGCCAATTCGTTTCAAAGAAGAAGCTGAGAAAGTGGCAAATGAATATGGATTAGAAATAGAAGTGCTATCAAATGAAGAATTAGAACAAATGGGAGCTAATTCAATTTTAGCGGTAAACTCAGGTTCAAAATATCCTTGTTTCATCATTAAATTAAAATATAATGGAAATGGAGATGCCCCATATACAGCTATTGTAGGAAAAGGTTTAACATATGATTCTGGTGGATATAGTTTAAAGAAAACCATGGCAGGCATGAAATATGATATGTGTGGAGCTGCTAATGTTCTAGCAACTATTAAAATTTGTGCGCAAATGAAGTATAAAGTCAATTGTATGGCGGTGTTATGCATTACGGAAAATATGATTGGACCAGATGCTTATGCGGTGGATGATGTCATTACTTCTTTAAATGGAAAAACAATTGAAGTAACAAATACCGATGCCGAAGGAAGAATGGCATTAATTGATGGTATTACATATTGTCAAAAAGATAACGTGAATCGATTAATTGATATGGCTACTTTAACAGGAGCTTGTGCTAATGCGTTAGGAGAAAACTATACAGGTGCTTTCACAAATAATGAAGCGTTTTTAAATGAATTGAAAGCAGTTTGTTTAAATACCAAAGAAAAGATTTGGCAAATGCCATTAGATGAAGATTTCCATAAACAAATTCATAACTCTAATGTAGCGGATTTAACCAATGCCCAAGTCGGTAAAAAAGCAGGAGCAAGTCTTGCAGCGGCTTTCATTGAAGAGTTTATTGAAGAACATGTGGCTTGGATTCATCTAGATATTGCGGCTACAAGTAAAAAAGATAACCAGGCAACTGGGGTATTGATTGAATCATTGAGTCAATTATTAAAGTAAAGATATTCTTTACTTTTTTTTTATTTGTGTTATTATCTGTAAAGTCATGTGACAAGACAGGAGGAACTATGAAAGAATTTTTAAAAAAGAAAAATGTGATTTTTTCTTGGAAACGATATGGAATTGATGCGTTGAGTGCTATGGCACAAGGTTTATTCGCATCTTTATTAATTGGAACCATTATTTCTACATTAGGATCCCAATTAAATATTGAAGTATTAGTAACGATTGGAAACTATGCCAAAGCATCTACAGGGGCTGCCATGGCCGTTTCAATTGGATATGCTTTACAGTCTCCACCACTAGTTTTATTTTCATTGGCAAGTGTAGGAATGGCTACTAATGAGATTGCAGGAGCTGGAGGGCCCCTTGCGGTATTATTGATTGCTATTGTTGCAGCTGAATGTGGAAAATTAGTATCAAAAGAAACTAAAATTGATATCATTGTGACACCTTTTGTGACGACTGTTGTAGGAATTGCTCTTGCCTTAGTATTTGCACCGATGATTGGAACCGTGGCAAGCAGTATTGGTCAAACGATTATGTGGGCAACAGAATTACAACCATTCTTAATGGGAATCATTGTGTCAGTTGTTGTAGGTATTTGTTTGACATTGCCAATTAGTTCAGCTGCTATTTGTGCAGCACTTTCTTTAACAGGATTAGCTGGAGGAGCAGCCGTAGCTGGTTGTTGTGCTCAAATGATTGGCTTTGCGGTAATGTCATTTAAAGAAAATGGATGGGGTGGATTCTTTGCTCAGGGAATTGGTACGTCGATGTTACAAATGGCGAACATTATTAAAAATCCTAAAATCTGGTTACCACCAATTATCGCATCGGCTATTACTGGACCTATTTCAACTTGTGTGTTTAAAATGGAAATGAATGGAGCAGCTATTTCTAGTGGAATGGGAACATGTGGTTTAGTTGGTCAAATTGGGGTTTATACAGGATGGCTTCAAGATGGGATTCAAATTGGTGCTATGCAGTGGCTTTCTTTGATTTTGATTAGCTTTGTTTTACCAGCTGTTTTAACTTGGTTGATTGCTTTAGTCTTTAGAAAAAAAGGCTGGATTAAGGAAAATGATTTAAAATTAGATTTATAACTAGTAGGATTTATTTCTATTAGTTTTTTCTTTTGTAGTATAATTTTAAAAAAAGTAGGTGAAAGTTATGTTGAAACAATGGATAGAAGAAAGTGATAATATTGTGTTTTTTGGAGGTGCTGGTGTATCAACGGAAAGTAATATTCCTGATTTTCGAAGTGATAATGGATTATATAAAAAGAAGTATCGATATCCTGCAGAAGTGATGTTGTCACATTCTTTTTATGAAGCCAATCCTGAAGAATTCTTTGAATTTTATTTTAATCAAATGATTTATCCCAATGCCCTTCCTAATAAAGCACATATTGCTTTGGCTAAGTTAGAACAAATGGGTAAATTAAAAGCAATTGTAACGCAAAACATCGATGGACTTCATCAAAAAGCTGGATCTAAAGTTGTTTATGAACTACATGGTTCGGTATTAAGAAATTATTGTGAAGGGTGTCATTATTTCTATAGTCTAGAAGATATAATGAAAAATCGTAATGAAAAAGGAATTCCGATTTGCCCGGTATGTGGAAAAATCATTAAACCAGATGTTGTTCTTTATGAAGAAAGTCTAGACGATGATACGGTTTATAAAGCAATTATGGCAATATCACAAGCGGATTTATTAATTGTTGGAGGAACGAGTTTAGCGGTTTATCCTGCCGCTGGTTTACTTCAATATTTTAAAGGAAGACACTTGGTTTTAATTAATCGTGATGAAACGCCTTATGATAATAAAGCAGATTTAGTCATTCATGATTCCATTGGAAAGGTATTGGATTCTATTTTATGAAAGAAAAAACAATAAAATCGGAAACAATTTTTAATGGTAAAGTCATTGATGTGTATCGAGATCAAGTTGAACTTGAAAATGGAATGAAATCAATTCGTGAAGTGGTTCATAATGATGGAGGGGTATGTGTTTTAGCCTTAACACAAGATAAAAAAATTGTTCTGGTGAAACAGTTTCGCTATCCTTCTAAGGAAGAATTATATGAACTTCCTGGTGGTCGTAAAGAAGAACATGAATCACTTGTTGAAACAGGAAAAAGAGAACTAAAAGAAGAAACAGGATATGTGAGTGAGGATGTATCTTATTTTGGTTGTTTATACCCAACAGTTGCGTATTGTGATGAAGTCATTCATATTGTTTTGGCCAAAAATTGTTGTTTTGAAAGACAATGTTTAGACGAAGGTGAGTTTGTGGATGTAGAATTATTCACTTTAGAAGAATTAAAAGAAATGATTTTAAATCATAAAATTAAAGATGGGAAAACATTAGTGGGATTATTGAAATATTTTGCATTTTATGAAAATTAGTTACATATTTTACATTGAAAAGAATGTAAATTGAGACTATAATAACAAATAGATTTAGAGAGTGAGGCTTTTTTATATGAAAAAAGATATCGATTGGAATAATATTGGATTCGGTTACATGAAAACAGATTATCGTTATGTTTCTGAATACAAAGATGGAAAATGGGATGAAGGAACATTAACAACAGATGACACAATTACAATGAGTGAATGTGCTTGTGTTTTACAATACGCACAAACATGTTTCGAAGGAATGAAGGCGTATACAACAGCAGATGGTAAAATTGTTGTATTTAGACCTGATTTAAATGCGGAACGTTTACAATCGTCTTGTGCTGGTCTTGAAATTCCAGTTGTGCCTAAAGAACAATTCTTAGATGCGATTCATCAAGTTGTTAAGGCAAATGCGGATTTCGTACCTCCATATGGAACAGGAGCTACTTTATATATTCGTCCATATGTATTTGGAAAAAATCCTGTTATTGGTGTAAAACCAGCGGATGAATACGAATTCCGTGTATTTGTTACACCTGTAGGACCTTATTTTAAAGGTGGAGTAAAACCAATCACAATTCGTGTTAGTGACGTGGACCGTGCGGCTCCTCGTGGAACTGGAAATATCAAAGCCGGATTAAACTATGCGATGAGTTTACATAATATTGTGGATGCCCATCAAAAAGGATTTGATGAAAACATGTACTTAGATCCACAAACTCGTACAAAAGTTGAAGAAACAGGTGGAGCTAACTTCTTATTTGTCACAAAAGATGGAACGGTTGTTACACCTAAATCAAATAGTATTTTACCTTCTATCACTCGTCGTTCATTACTTTATGTTGCGGAACATTATTTAGGATTGAAAGTTGAAGAACGTGAAGTATATTTTGATGAAGTGAAAGACTTTGCGGAATGTGGTTTATGTGGAACAGCTGCTGTAATTTCTCCAGTTGGAAAAATTGTAGACCATGGTAATGAAATCGTATTCCCAAGTGGAATGGAAGAAATGGGACCGGTTATCAGTAAACTACGTGAAACATTAACAGGAATTCAAATGGGAACAATTGAAGCTCCTGAAGGATGGATTGAAGTTATCGAATAATAGTAAAAAGCTTTGTGAGACCACAAAGCTTTTTTTATGCTTATTGTTTTAATTTATAGATAGCAATAAATAAAACACATAGTGAAATACAAGCAAGACCTAAATAAAGGGAAGTATTTGAGTAAATACCAGTATGAATCGTTTTAATTAAATAATCAATCATTTCGATTTCATCGGTTTTATCATCTACAACAAAAGTGATATCTTCTGCTTTTTCATAGCCAATGGGTGTTTTTGATTCACTTAATATATAAGTCTTACCAACGATTAAATCCTTTACAACATGAGCAGAATCACTTGTTTTCCATTCATCAATTACATTTCCTTCTTCATCTTTCAAACATAAAGTAGCTCCTTTAACATAGTTTTGATTTTCATCTACTTTCTTGAAAGTAACTGTTTTAACTTTCGTGTTTTCAAAAACTATGGTTTGAGATTGATTGGCTACAAATTCAATGTCTTCGGTTTCTAAATAAGAAGAAGGGGTTTCTAATTCATGAAGGGTATAAGTTTCACCTTCTTTTAGATTTGAAATACGATGAATGGTTTCATATCCATTGATATCAATGTAATATATTTTTCCATTGATGGTACATTCAATCATTTCCTCATTGATAACATAATGAATCCCATCATAATCAATTGATTGTTTATTATCCAATGAAGCTTTGACTATATCAGGTATTTCAATGATTTGTTGATGGGTTTTCCATTGATCTACAACATTATTTTGTGAATCCAATACTTGTAAAGTGGCATTTTCTACATAATTCTCATTTTGGTCTATTTTTTTCACATTGATAGAATGATTCACTAATTCAATAGAAGACACTTCATTGATTTTAAAAGAAACAGGTTTAGCACAAATATAACCATTATCTTGTGATTCCTCTATTAAAGTATAGACCTCTGTTTCAAGTAAATTAGATGTGACATGGCTTTTATCATCAGTCGTCCATTGATCTACGACTTCTTGATTTGAATCCACAATTTTTAAAGAAATATTAGGAATATAGTTTCCTTGTGAATCTACTTTATGAACTTCAATATCACCTGTTGATAAACTTACTTTTAAAGAAATAGAATTAGGAATTGATTTTTCTAAAGAAAGGACATTTTGTGAAGTTTTTGAATTATAGATGATAGATTGACCAGCTTCCTTTGAGGAATAGAAACAATCATAGGATACACTGCCTTCTAAATTATCTCCTTTTTCAAGCCAGATAGCTAAAGTATTTCCTTCTTTTTGAGTATGAACACCTGTATTGCTTGTTTCAATGTAGTGTTCAAAAACATTGTTTTGATCTTGTAAAAGGACGGCATGTTCTTTACCATAGCCTTTTAAGACAACTTCATTGGTACCAAAATTAACGTTTGTTTTCATAATATTGATTCTTTGCTCCACTTCATTCATTTTTGCTTGGATATCAGGATGATAAGTGATATTGGAAACGGTATTATCCAATAGTTTCCATAATAATACCTGACAAGCTAAATCCATTTCATTTGAATTGTCCATACATTTTCCTAAAGCATAAATCCAACCTGCTTGTTGACATTGTTGCTCATTATAAACTTGGTTCATCAAAACAGATTCATAATCACTGGCTCCATCCACGGCATAGATATTTGGTTCAACACAGTAAACTGCTTTGGAACCAATATGGATTTGACCATATAAATCTACTATGGATTTACCAGTGGCATTGTCGGTATAATGCACTTGCCATTTGTCAGGAACACTGTCAACAGTGTTTCCATAAGGAAACGTAACACGAATACTAGTTTGCGCAAAAGCTGTACTTTGTGAAAAGAAAGTACATAGAATTAAGGATAGGAAGACTTTCAAAAATTTCTTCATTTTAACACCTCCAATATATAATTCGAAAAAAATTTGGATTTGTAAAAAAAAAGATTCATAAAAGTTGATTTTTCTTTAAAAATTAAATAAAGTTATACTAAATATGACATTTAAGAGTATAATAATTAAAGGTAGGTATTATGTGGAAGTATTATAGTAAAAACCATTTAAGTATTATTAGTGTAGCATTTGTGATTGGTGTGGTCGTAATGGCCTTTACCTTTGGCGATAGTCAAGAACTATATGCAGAGATTTTTCCCTCGGAAATGGTTGAATTTATGTATTCAAATGTATTGATTACATATTCATTAGGGGGCGTTTCTTTAGCGAGTTTGGCCAATGCGATTTTATTGATTCAATACATTATGCAAAAATGGGCATTTGGGATTTTTATTATTATGATGGTTTTAATTTTAACGCCAGATGTCATTTCAGTTGTGGGTGTCATAACTTTAGTTCCTTGCGTTATTTTTTCGATTTATGGGATATTCTCTTTGAATAAATCAAATAAGGAAGCTCTTGCCAAGGAAGGTATGAAATCTGAAAAAGATATTGTTGATTTATATAAAGAAAATCATAATTTATTGGAAGAATATCAATCAATGGCTTTTCAGTGTCGTAAAAATGCACAAAAGATTTCAGCAATATATGCATTGGGATTGGTCGCAATTATCTTTGTTCTATTGTTTATGAATAATTTCTTATTGATTATGCTTGCGATTTTATTCTTTACATATGCATTTAATTATTTAGCAAGATATAAAATGTCTTGTTTCTTACCAATCACAAGCTTGTTATATGAGAAATGTGATCCAGAAGCTTGTGCTTCAGCAATTATTTATTATTCAACAAATAAAAGATCTTTTAAATTAACGAATCAAACGTTATTTGCGCAGTGTTTAATTTATTTAGATGATGCACAAACGGCTAAAAAAGCATTAGCAACGTATCCATTAAAGGATGAAGCGAGTACATTATCGTATTATTCGATTATGGCTTATATTTATTATATTTTAAAAGATGAACAAAATTTGATAGCATGTAAAGAAAAGGCAAGTAAAGTTCGTTTGAATATGGGAGCTGTTGGTGTCAACATTCAATCACAAGATATCGCTGCTATTCAAAATAAAATTGATTTAATCAATGGTGATTTTAACACTTGTCGTAAATATTATTTACAAGCATTCCAAAGAGCGCAATTCCCATTCCAAAAAGTGGATGCAGCTTATTATATTGGATTGATTTCATTTGTAGAAGAGGATTATGTTGTTGCTCAAACTTATTTGGAAAAAGTAGTCCAAACTGGAAATAAGATGCACTTTGTAAATAAGGCAGAACATTATTTATCAAAAATTAGTGAGATTAATATTCAAGAAGAATCTTAAGGGATTCTTCTTTTTTTTAGCCATTGATAAAGAAATAAATTCATAAAATAAGTAAATAATATTTCACAAAAACTAGTGATATGATTAAAATACATCATGATAAAGAAACATATAAATAAAAGTCCTAAAAAACAATAGCACTCTTTTTTGAAAAAGGGATAACACTTCCCAAAGAAATAAAGCCATTCTAAAATAAATCCCACTAAACCAATTCCACAGATTCCAACATGAAAAGCGTTTGTTTGATAGTTCAAATTATCACTATAAGGAAAGAAAGCAGAAACAATCATAGCTATACACAAAATAAAATGAATTTTTTTAGAGTAGGGAAATTGATAAGATTCCCATATTTTTTTGGAATAAAAATAAAATCCTAGTACAGAGCTGATTGTCCAACAAAACAAATAAATAGGATGATTTAAGGTATATCCAATATAAGTTTGATTGTTGATAAATACATTTGTAAATTTAAAGGCTAAAATATTCAAAATAACTTGAATGATGTAAATATGTGCCCAATATATAAAATTCATAAAAAAATTTTACAATTTTTTTTTACAAAATCAAATTTTTTTCGAATTATATAATGGAGGGTAGGTAAAATGCAAGATTGGATTCATGAAATTTATAGAGATCAGTCAAGTTTAATTATTGAACTGAACAAAAAAGAAAGCTTAGATATGGACATATTTCAAAGGATGGCAAATGATCAATGTTGTTTGAATTGCGTTATAAAAGATAAAGAAAAAGGAATCATAATGTATTCGATTAATAATCTTGTGACATTAAATGATGTATTAGAACAACATTCATTTGAAAACGAAGAAGGATACTTTTTCTTGATTCATTTATTGGAAATGGCAATAGCGGTTAATCGAAATAAACCGGTTTATTTTCATCCAGATTACATATTCTTTGATGAACACATTGAAACGGTTTATTTTATGGTTGTTCCTTTAGGAATTGAAGAATGGATGTTTAATAAAGAACAGACAAAAGAATGGATTGAATATCTTTACAGGTATTTAAAAACAACAACTGCCTTCGAAATACCAGGCTATTTAATTCGTTTTATATCAAGTCCTGAATTTTCTTTACCAAATTTAATTTTAGGTTTAAAAAATATGCAACACCGTTATTATCCTAGAAAATTCTCTTTCTTTAAAAAACGAAAGGAATCTTCTTTTCGTATCGAAGAAAGCATTCATTCTTCTTATCAATCTAAGCCAGTTCAAATGCCATCTTATGATAATGCTACACAAGTATTAGGTTTTCAAAAGATAAGTAGTGCGTATTTAGAAATAAATGAAGTCCACTATGAATTATTTGAAACAACTTTAATTGGAAGATCCTATGGATGTGATATTCAATTAAGTGATGATGCGATTTCTTTGGAGCATTGTAAAATTGTATGTGAAAACGATCGATACTACATACAAGATTTAAAAAGTTTAAATGGAACATATTTGAATGAGAAAAAAGTACAAAGAAAAATGCGATTAAAGAATGGTATGATTGTTCGCTTTGCGAATATAGAAGCTATGTTTCATCAATGAAAGAATGGAATAATCGTTATCTTTGGCTTTCCAACATTAAATACGATTCATTTATTCGTGTTGATCTAGTACAAGATCAAATTACAGGAAAGAAATGTATTGCCAAGGCCATTAAAAATGATGCCCCATCTATTTACATTCATCAATTTCGAATGGAAATAAAAGTATTATCAATGATTCAACATCCCTATATGCCTCATATTCTAGATGTATTTGAAGAACATGATTCATTGATATTAATTGAAAGTTATGTGGAAGCACAAAACTTTCAAGATTGGACAGAGAAACATCCTTTTCAACTTTTATTTCTAAAAGACATTTTCTTTTTTCAAGCTTTAAATCTTATTGATTATCTACATCAATTTAATTTGTTGTATATCGATATCAAAACAGAAAACTTTCTGATTTCTAAATATCACCTATATTTAATTGATTTTAATGCATGTGTATACAATGAATCTAAACAAATTCCTTTCAGTTCTCCTTCCAATCATTTGCCTGAACAACTCGACAATCAAAGTAAGACAATGGCAAGTGATGTATACGCATTAGGTAAATTCTTTGAGACAATCAGTCTTTTCAAAATCCCATTGATAAAAAAATGTACGCATAAAAATCCTAATAAGCGATTTCAATCATTTTCAACTCTAAAAAAAGTGCTTATTCTACATATGATTCTAAAGGCAATTGTTATTTTAATTCTGTCTGCTTCTTGTTTGTCTTTCATGAATCAAGGAAAGGAGGCATATACAATCCAGCGCTTTTTATTAAATCCAGAAGATGAGACGTTATTTATGGAAGCTTATATGTATGATCTACAAAGACAAGAAGGCGCTTATTATGAAAAATGTGCATCGGTTTTATATCAATGGATTTGTGATGATTATTTTTCAGATTGTCTTGAAAATGAGAAGATAAGTGAATTCATCATGAAACAAGTCATAATTTGTCAAAACCCCATTTATTGTGAATATTTTTTGAAACATATTCCTAAGCATATTCTAATTCAGTATAAAGAATTAACATCTTTTATGAAACAAATTATGAATGGAGGAATGTCAGATGCCTTTGCGAATGAATACATAACATATTTATTTCAAACTAAGTCATATGAAACACTTTCTACCTATATGTATTATCTAATCTCCAATCAAATCATTTTAGATGACATTGATTTATTGTATGAAATTAATATCGAAATCAAACAAGATTTTTATGATTTTGATAAGTGTTCGCTTTTATATTGTGAATATTGTCTATTCTTGAAAGAACAAAATCAATGTCGTCTTCCTATCCCTGAATTGTACACAAAATCAAATAATGAAGAAGTACAACAATTACTTCGATATTTAGAAAGGAAATAAAATGTTACCAGTCTTGCCCTATCTTCAATTTGAAACAAAAGACAATGAAGTCACAATTACATGTGATTCTCAAGTCGATATCGAAAACAGTGAATTTATATACGATGGTCAACTGCTAT
>NZ_JBJEEX010000027.1:0-14908 GCF_051873495.1 Floccifex sp. | reverse complement strand
TGCTTCAACGCTATACCATTTATCTTTTTCTAATTTGATTGTATCAGACATACCAGGAGTAATATAGCCAATCATATAGGTTTTACCTGTTTCAACATCAGTAAATACAACACTAGTATCACAATTACTGTTTACTTCCACTATTTCAAATAAAGGTTGAATTTGTACGTTAGAATTATTAGTAAAAACATAAGTATATTTTCTTTGTACGCCAATGACAAAAAGAATCATTATTAAAACTATCAAAAATGTCTTCTTTTTCATATTCAGTACCCCCAAATATTTTTTGATTTTATCCATGTATTTTATATAAAAATAAACTAATCCCAAAACCAATTAAAGCACAACCAGTTATAATCCAATAATTTGTATACATACATTTCTCCTTATTATTTAGATAAGTATATATAAACTTTCTTAAAAAATTCTTTATTTTTTATAATTCTTTTATTATTAAAAAAATCTGGATTTTACCCCAGACTTTTTAATCTCACATCAATTTCAGTATCAATATAATCCTCAGCCATTAAAATAACTTCAGCTTTGCGATACATTCTCTTTGCGATAAGATACGCTTCATATTCATCTTCTGCTTCTACTTCAATTGTTTTTTGAAGCGTTTCTGTAAACTCTACTTCATATAAACTCATTTTAATCCCTTTCTAAAAAATAGATGAACTAACGTCCATCTATCTTGGTAAATATCCCAATGGAATATCTAATGCATCTTTATAACCTGGTTCAGCTTTTACAACCGATGCGATTAAATTTATATTCGGTGATGCACTTGTTAAGAATGGTTCTTCAGAATCAAATAATCCATCAATCTTAACATTTACATTCGGTCTTCCTTTAATTTCAATTCTTTGTTCAATTGGATAATCTTTTAAGATTTCATCGGTTGCCTTATGAATAAAGTGGAAACCTGTCACTTCTTTTCCATTCTTTTTACAACTCATCAACAACATATGAGCTCCAATGGTTCCTGGTTTAATCACACCAAATTGTGTATTTGCTTCTACATCCGCTAAAATAACTTCACTTTCACATACAAATTCATCGTATTCAAGACCAAGTCGTTCTGCAATTTCCACTACTGTAGGTGCATAGTATGTATAAACAATGTTAGCAACCGCATCAATATTCACATTTCCCGGTTCTTTTCCAAATCCAAAGATAAAAGCCCAAGGTGCTTTATTATGATCATCGTTTTCTCCACCATGAACAATTACCGAATCAATTTCACGATTTAACATACCCAATACCGTTGGTAAATAAGGGGTATATAAACCTGGATAAATTCCTTGTTGTGTAAATGTTACTCCATTTTCCTTGGCAATACGATCAATTCTTTCATAATAAGCTGGTGCATTTACTTTAGAATAGAAAACAGGTAATGTTGTTAATACATTCTTTTTATGTGCTAAAGCTAAACAAATATCATCCACATTTCCTGTAACACCTGTACGTGAAATATTTCCTTCATCCCATTTTGTTGGACAATAATACATCACAACATCGGCTTCCATTGATAAAACAGCTTCAATGTCATCACTGACAATTACTCCTGTTTGTTCTAGTCCAAGTACAAGACCGGCATCTTGTCCTACTTTTTTAGGATCAATGTCAATGGCACCCACTAATTCTAATTGTTTTCTTTCATTAATAATTTTTAAAGCGGATTTCCCAACCATTCCTAAACCCCAAATAATTACTTTATACTTTTCCATTAGTTCCTCCTAAGGTTTTATATTTTAATAGTAAAACAAGGAATTTGATTTATCAATAATTTATTTTGAAAATCAAAGTAAATATTATTTGAAGTTATTATTTATATTATCCTTTTCGTTTTTTATAGAAGAATTTACTAATTCTATATAATAAACGACTAATTGGAATATCATATTCCCCAATAAATTCATTCACTACCGGATGGAAGACAGCCTTAAAATCAGCTAATCCACCTTTTAAAGTTCCTTCTACGCCTCCCATATTTGAAAATTCGCATTCTCTATTAAAACATTCTTCCATTGTTTTAGTCCAAGTTAAATAAGGAGCCATATAGCGTCTAAATTGGTTGTCACTACCCGCATAAAGAATTTCACTTGTCTTTCCAAATTGAACTGTTAAAGTCCCACAAACACATACAGTATTACCATATTGACTCATAAAATTCTTTAATTCATCACATTCTCGTGTCAATGATTCAAGTGTTTCTTCTAGCTGAAATCTTTTTTTCTTAGCGTGTGCTGGACACAAGGCAATATCTTTTAAAACTTGGTCAAAACGTGTTTTACTTTCTTTATATGTTTTTTCTAAATCTAAATAAGCCAACATAATAAAGGCATCTTCTGAATATGTATCTAATAACAATTTAAAATACTCTTTATTACGAAGGGATATCCCCTTCTTTTGGGAAGTACAATTCATAACACGACAAAAATCATCTAATAATTCATAAGATCCCATTTTGATTTCTAAATGTTTTTTCAAAGCAATCTTTAAATTCTTTTTTCCTTTTTTTGTGAATTGATCCACTGAAAATTCATTTTTATATACTGCCATATGAATACGAGGCTGTATTGTCGCATGAAAATCATCCGTTAATCCCATATGAATACAACCATTTTTCTCAAGTATCTTCATAATTTTTTCTGATTCAGGATATACTTTCTTTTCATCTTCCAAATGATAATCACAATAATGAATGGATGGATCCATTTTTATAAATAAACAATGATGTTTCTTAGCCCATTTCTTTAAGTTTTTAAAATAAAAAGAAACCAATTCTTCGTTTTCAAAATCCATAACAGGACCTCGAGGAATATACATCATGGTGAAAGACAAAGGAAGTTCTTTTATCAACACTAAACTCGAAGCCACTAAACGTGAATCTTCATAGACCCCCACAATTTCATGTTTCCAATTTTGTTTAATTGAAGCCCATGAAGATGATTGTAGTAAGTTACAATATTTTGATTCACGTACAAATTGATCATGTTCTTTTTCATCTATATTAATTTTAAATTCAAACATATATCTCTCTCCAATGCATCGATTATATCACAGAAAAAGAATATGATTGTTGTTAATTATTACATATTGATACAAATATTAAGATTATTATTTTTTAATTATAATTTAATTATAACTATGTTACTTATATAATAATCTAAAGGAGAAAAAATATGATTAAAGTTATTTTACTTGATATTGACGGAACACTTACCAATTCAAAAAAAGAAATTTCCCCTAGAACAAAAGAAGCACTATTAAAAGCCCAAGAACAAGGAATCACATTAGCTCTATGTTCAGGAAGAACCGATAATGGTCTAATGCGCTATGCCAAAGAATTAGATATGATTCACCATAATGGTTTATTTGTTTGTTTCAATGGTGGAAAAGTTATGAATTGTCAAACCAATGAAGTTTTATTTAATCAGACAATGAATATACAAACCATCAAAGCTATTTTAAATCATTTAAAACAATTTGATGTTCAACCTGTTATTACTAATGGAAAATACATGTATGTTACTGATGTATTTAAAAATGAAATTCATGTTCCTGAAACATTTAATGTCTTACAATATGAATCTCGTTCCAATGGGTATCTACTATGTGAAGTCGATGATTTAGCTGAATTCGTTGATTTCGAGGTTAATAAAATTCTTACATATGGTGAACCAGAATATTTAAAAGAACACTACCTTGAAATGTCTGAACCATTTAAAGACACTTTAAACAGTATGTTTACGGCTCCATTTTATTTTGAATACACCGATAAAGGAATCGATAAAGCCAAAGCCATTCAAGAATCATTTCCGTTCAAGCCAGAAGAAATGATTGCCTTTGGCGATGCCCAAAACGACATTTCAATGCTTTCCTATGCAGGGATTGGTGTAGCGATGGCCAATGCCACTGATGAAACTAAGGCAATTGCCGACTTCATCACGAAATCAAATGATGAAGATGGAATTGCCTATGCATTAGAAAAGTTTTATAAATGAATGAATAAGCGTATAATAGCACCAAGAGGTGATAAACATGGCATGTACAACTTTATTAGTTGGAAAAAATGCGAGTTATGATGGTTCGACAATGATAGCTCGTAATGAAGACAGCTGTGCAGGACAGTTTGAAACAAAGAAATTATGGGTTGTCACTCCTGAACAACAACCACGACACTATAAATCGGTTATATCAAAAGTAGAAATTGATTTACCTGATAATCCTATGCGATATACTTCTGTTCCAAGTGGAGATGGAATCCAAGGAATTTGGGCTGCAGCTGGGGTAAACGAAGAAAATATTTCTATGACGGCTACTGAAACCCTAACAAGCAATCCCTTAGTTTTAGGTGCTGATCCTTTAGTTGAAAATGGAATTGGTGAAGAAGACTTAGTCACTTTAACGCTTCCTTATATCCACAATGCAAGAGAAGGTGTAATTCGTTTAGGAATGCTTCATGAAACCTATGGAACTTATGAAATGAATGGAATTGCGTTTAGTGATGTGAATGAAATATGGTGGTTTGAAACCATTGGAGGACACCATTGGATGGCAAGACGTGTTCCAGATGATTGTTATGTAGTGATGCCAAATCAGTTAGGAATTGATTACTTTGATTTTGAAGATGCTTATGGTAAACAAGAAAATTATATGTGTTCTTCTGATTTAAAAGAATTTGTGGTGAAGAATCACTTAAATTTATCAATGGACGGAAACTTTGATCCTCGTAGCACTTTTGGATCTCATAGTGATGCTGATCATGTATATAACACACCTAGAGCATGGTATATGTTAAAGTACTTCAATCCTGAATTAGATATTCAACCATTGGATGATAACCTTCCTTGGTGTTATAAACCAAATAAAAAAATAACAGTGGAAGACGTGAAATATATTTTATCGTCTCATTATCAAGGAACCGAATACGATCCATATTTAAAACATGGAAATAAAGATAAAATGAATTGTTTTAGAACCATTGGAATCAATCGAAATAACTTCTTATCTTGTGTTCAACTTCGTCCATATGTTCCAAAACAAATTCAAGCCGTTGAATGGATTTGTTTCGCATCTAATGTATATAATGCCTTCATTCCTTTCTATGGAAATGTGAATGAAGTTCCTGCATTCTATTCAACATGTGAATCACACGCTTCAACAAACTCTTTGTATTGGACAAGTCGAATCATTGCTGCTTTAGCTGATCCAGAATTCAATGAAACGAATGCGATTATTGAACGATATCAAGAAAAAGTTGCCAGCATTGGTCATCATATCATTAATCAATATGATGAAAAATTCATGGAAACAAAAGATTTACATATGTTAGTTGAAGCCAATGAAGAAATTGCCAAACAAGTACAAGAACTCACATATGATGTTCTTGATAAAGTTCTATTCATTCGAAGCAATAATATGAAAAATAAATTTTCTTTAAGCGATTAAAAAAAATTCACTTCGTATGAAGTGAACTTTTTTTTATGCTTGTTGTGGTTCTTTTTCAAATAACTTTCGAATACCCATGATGGCAACTACAACACCTAAGGCAAACAATAAAATCGCAAAGACTAGTTGAAGACCATCTCCAAATACACTTGCGGATGTTCCTGCCATGATGGCTGTAGATAAACCAACAATCTTCAATGTTAAAGCTGTAAACGTAATAGCTAACATACATACCATTGGAACCCATAACATCCATCCTTTACGATGTGTATGTTTTAAGAATACTGCACATGCAATCAATGAAAGAGCTCCTAATAATTGATTGGCAGAACCAAATAAAGGCCAAATATTCGCATATCCCATTTTAGCTAAAATGAAAGCCAAAATTAGAGTAGAGAAAGTCGCAACATATTTATTTGATCCAATCTTTTGAATTGGTGTTAAATGTTCCATATCTGTATCTGAATCTAAGAAAAATTCTTGGAAAGATAAACGACCAACACGAGCTACACTATCCAATGAAGTTAATCCAAAAGCGGAAACCGCCAATAAAATTAATGTAGAAGAAACCTTAACTGGAATTCCTAATTTAGTTAAGAACGTTGCGATGGCAGAAGCAAAAATTTGTGGAGGTGTTCCAGCTGGTAAACTAGCTCCTGATGCTAAGAATCCAACACAAACCAATGAAATAATCGCTAACATACTCTCCATCAACATAGCTCCAAAACTAACAGGTAACATGTCTTTTTCATTTTTAATTTGTTTACTTGCTGTTCCTGATGACACAAGAGAATGGAACCCAGAAATAGCACCACAAGCAATCGTAACAAATAAAGTAGGGAATAAGTATGAACCATTTACATTAAAGAAAGTAAATGTTGGTAAATTCATTTCTGGATTATAAGCAATAATTCCTACAATAGCTGCTACAATCATAATAATTAATAAATAACTATTTAAATAATCACGTGGTTGTAATAGAGCCCATACTGGAACAATTGAAGCAATAAAAATATACACAAATACAAATAAATGCCAGAACCCAGTTGATTGATAAACAGGTACAGCTAATCCAATCGCAATACACAATACCAATAAACCAATGGCTACTGCTGTATTTACTGTTTTTGAAAACTTTGTATTTTTCAAGAAGAAACCAAGAGCAATAGCCGCTAAGATAAACAAAATACTCGTTGTAGCGACTGAACCATTGGCAGCAATATGACTACCATCCTCAGCTAACCCATTAAATGTTCCTGCAACGATATCCGCAAACGCAGCAACAACTAAAATAGAGAATAACCAACAGAACAATAAAAATAATTTCTTTCCGACTTTTCCAATATATAATTCAATAATGACACCAATTGAATGTCCTTTATTTTTTACAGATGCGTACATAGCACTGAAATCTTGAACAGCACCAAAGAATACACCACCTAATAAACACCACAATAATACGGGAACCCATCCAAAAATAGCTGCTTGAATCGGTCCATTAATAGGTCCAGCTCCTGCAATGGAAGCAAATTGATGTCCAAATACAACACCACGATCCGCCGGAACATAATCTACACCGTCTTCTAATTCATAAGCTGGGGTTTTCGCTTTTTCATCAATTCCCCAAGTTTTGGCTAGCCATCGTCCATATAGTAAATATGCTGCTACTAATACCACAATGGCTATAAGCATAATTGTTAAACCATTCATAAAAAACCTTCTTTCTCTCTTGTAGTTAGTGTACTCTAATATATGAAAATTTCAATAGTTTTTATGAAAAAATAAAAAAGTAGTTTCATTTTTTGAAACTACTTACATAACATTTCCACTACTCTGTTCTTTGACCTCTAAATCCAAAGGCAACCAATCAAGAGCACGTTTTATATAACGATCCCAGAAATTCCATTCATGTCCACCTGGACCTGATACAAATTTATGTTTCACACCTTTTTCTTCTAATAACTCATGGAATTGTTCATTAAATTTATACAACAAGCGATCTTCTGTTCCACATGCCATATAAATATCAGGAACTTGTTCAACGTCTAATTTAGAAAGAAGTGCTTCATAGTCTTTATCGCTTCCTTTTAGTTGATCTAAATCACCAAACACCGATTCATAATAAGACTTTCTATGAAGAGGATTTTCTGCCTTATCACTTGAACGAACAATTAAATCTAAGATAAATGCACTTGAAAGTACAATAATTGCTCCAAATGTATCATGATACTTTAAACCATTGACCATTGCTCCATATCCACCCATTGATAAACCACCAATAAAAGTGTCTTCTCTTTTATGAGATAAAGGAAATGATTTACGCGTAAATTCTACTAACTCTTCTCCAATAAACTTTGAATAATATTCATTGGATTTAGGATTGTCTACATAAAATTTATTTTCTCCACTCGGCATTACCACTACTAAATTCTTATCTTGTGCCCATGTTTCAATACGCGTTCCATGTATCCAATCACTTTCTGAACCAAAAATACCATGTAGTAAATACAAAGTTTTATATTGTTTGTCTATACCATTGGATTGTTTATCCGTAGGTAAAATCACTTCAATGTTTACGGTTCTCATTAATGCTTTTGAATAAAAATTACAAGTTAAATGTGCCATTTTTCCTCCTAAAAAAAAGAGTGGAAATTTCCACTCTATTTGCTTGCAGCTTGAACAATCGCATCGGCATCAATATGATATTTTTCAAACAATTCATTTGGTTTTCCACTTTCACCAAATGTATCTTGAATACCAACACGAACCAATTTACAAGGTGTACCTGCTTCAGCTAAAACTTCAGCTACAGCTGACCCCAATCCACCAATAATAGAATGTTCTTCACATGTTACTATTGTATCATGGTTAGCTGCCAATTGTTTAATTAAATCCGCATCAATTGGTTTAATTGTATGCATATTAACAACAGTTGGTTTCACTTCCATTTTATCATAAGCTTCTAATGCTTCTTGTACCATTAAACCAGTGGCAACTAAAGCAACCTTTGACCCTTCTTTCAAGACAACCCCTTTACCTAATTCAAATTTATAATCATCACTTGTTACGGTTTCTACACCCGAACGACCTAATCTTACATAACATGGACCATCTGTATACGCAACAGCTTTAACTGCTTGTTTAGCTTCATTATAATCACAAGGAACAATCACTTTCATTCCTGGAATCCCGCGCATTAAGCTAATGTCTTCAATACATTGATGACTTGCTCCATCTTCTCCAACACTGATACCAGCATGAGAAGCACAAACTTTAACATTTAAGTTTGTATATCCAATGCTGTTACGAATTTGTTCATAAGCACGACCTGTGGCAAACATTGCAAAACTTGACGCAAAAGCAATTTTCCCACTTGCCGCAAGCCCAGCTGCAACACTCATCATATTTCCTTCTGCAATTCCCATATCAAAATGACGAGAAGGATCTACTTTTTTTGCTTCTCCACTTTTTGTTGAACCAGCTAAGTCTGCATCTAATACAACAATATTTGGATTTTCTTGTAACAATTCTTTTAATGCATCACCATAGGCGATACGAGTTGCGATTTTTGCCATTATTCTGCCTCCAATTCTTTAATTGCATCATGGTATTGTTGTTCATTAGGCGCAACACCATGCCAACCAGCTTGATCTTCCATGAAAGAAACACCTTTTCCTTTTACTGTTTTCGCAATAATTACGGTTGGTTTTCCTTTTACTTCACGTGCTTCTTTAAAAGCAGAACGTAATTCATCAAAATTATGTCCATCAACACAAATTGTATGACAATTAAATGCTTTAAATTTATCATCTAACGGATAAACATTCATAACATCGCTAACATGTCCATCAATTTGTAAATTATTCGCATCCACGATAATACATAAATTATCTAATTTATAATGAGCAGCCGACATAGTAGCTTCCCATACTTGTCCTTCTTGGCATTCTCCATCTCCCAATAAAGCATAAACACGATAATCGTTTTTATCTAACTTATTAGCAAGAGCCATACCAACAGCACAAGAAACACCTTGTCCTAAAGAACCTGTTGACATATCAACACCTTTTACATAATTCATATTAGGGTGTCCTTGTAATTTAGAATTAATGGCTCTGAAAGTCAATAATTCTTCTTCTGGCATAAATCCTTTTTCCGCTAATGCAGCATATAAACAAGGACTTGCATGTCCTTTACTTAAGACAAATCGATCACGATTAATTGTATCTAAATTTTCTGCATTAATATTCATTTCTTCAAAATATAACATTGTTATAATGTCAGCAGCACCTAAACTACCACCTGGATGCCCACTTTGTGCTTGATACACTTGTTTTAAAATATTCTTACGAATATTCTTGGCATGATAAGACAATTCTTTGTTTTCCATAATGTTTTCCGTCTCCTTTTTTTGCCTAACCATTATAACAACTTTTTGCACATTTTTCACTAATTGCACAAAATTTCACAAAGTTGTCAATAAAAATTCACCAACTCCACCATCATCACATGATTTTGTCTCAAATTTGCACACTTCTTTTACATTTTGCACCGCATTTTCCATGGCAACACCAACAAAATGTGACAACATTTCATAGTCATTCATTTCATCTCCAAAACAAAGAACGTTTTCCCTTTTAATATGTAATTGTTTACACAAAACATCAATGCCAGCAACCTTACTTAAATTGGGATTTACTACTTCTGTTAAAATAGAAGAACTCGCAAACATACGATAAGAATCTGGTTTTATTTGTTCAAATCGTTTTATTATTTCTTTTTGTACTTCATTACTTGATACAATCAACATTTTTGGATAATCCGTTTGTACATATTCTTTAAAATCCACTTGTTTTTTATGAATATGAGCTACTTTGCATCGATATTCATAGGCTTCCGTAATTTTATCTGTTACTAAAGTATCTCCTTCATACACACAAATAGAAGCCTCTAAATCATGAAACAAATCATAAATCATATGAAGCGTTTCTTTGGAAAGACAATTCTGATTAAACTCTTTCTTCGTTTTATAGTCAATTACCGTTGCACCATTGTTACAAACAAAATAATCACAACGATTCTCTAAATCCCATTGTTTTAAATTCTTTTCCACCATTTTAAAAGGACGCCCTGTCGCAATCGCAAATGGAATTCCTTGTGAGCGAATATAATCAATTCCTTCTACATTTCTTTTAGGACATTCTAAATGAGAATCAATTAATGTTCCATCAATATCACTCACAACTAATTTTACATTTTCCATTATTCCTCCCAGTCTACATCTAATGTTAAACAAACAAATTGAATATCCTCTTCTTCAAATCCATCATGAATTAATAAATCAATTAATTCATCTAAGGAAACCACGTCTTCTAAATAAACAATCGCTTGAATTAAAGCATCTCTATGTTTGTCATAATATCTTAAAGCATATGAAATATCCTCAATTTCATATTTTTCTTCTTTTAACTTTTCCTTAATTTCATCTTTAGACAAACCTTTTTTTACCAATTCCATCATTCTTAAAGTACACTGCCATCGAAAATCAATACCAGCTCCATCAATTAATTTACCCGTAAAATCGTAATCAAACCGTGTAATAGCTCCCATTTCAATTAAAGCTTGTCGCGAATAACGCTGTTCACTTACTTTACGACGAATCATATTTTGATAAGCTTCTATGGCACTATCCTTCATTTGTTCAAGCGTTATACGATTTTTTCTTCTTACTTCCGTTTGTTCAACTTCTAATTCTGGTTCATCTACATTATGTAGCGCATTCCAAATAAACCATCGATTAACAGGGGTATCTGGAAAAGCATCACTAAAGTGCATTTGATACCATGGTTCATTAAGTGGGTCATATGGATTGGGAATGAATGAATCTTTTTTACTATCATTGTTTTTCATAACTTCATTATAAACAAAAAAGGCGACCATGTCGCCTAGAATTTAAGATATACATATGTTGTGTCATCTCTTTTTTTCAAACGCGGATAATAAATACAATCTGGATCCTGTTCCTGAAAAAAATATAGTTGTTTTTCTATTTTTCCATGATCTCTGTCAATTTCATTTAACACATCAATAATATCAGAAAAACCTGGATACATCATGATTTGTGAAAAACCATCTGACATACAACAAATACGAGATATTTCTTCTAATTTCCATTGTTTAATACAAGCATGACGGATTCCTTTTCCTGTTGGATCTAAGATAAAATAAGATTGATTGTGACATTTTCGATTTTGAAGTAAATGATCTTTAATTTCTTGTTCTTGTCTTGTTTCAAGAAAAGGAATTTGTTTTTCTTTTGATAATGTAATCATATGCTCAATCACATTATTATCTAATTCATTAATCATTTTATCTTCAAAACATTCAATGCTTCCATCTTTCATTTCAACAATTCCTAAGCTATCTCCTAATCCAAAGTATTCCAATGTATCTTCTTGAAAACGAAATAAGGAAATACATGCATTGGGATAATCAATGTCTTGTGTATAGTAGTACTGACTTTTAATTTTCATACAGGCATTATAGACAATTGTAGAAAGTGATTGTTCTTCTAAAATATGTTTATCTATTTCTTTTTTCAATTGTTGTACAAACCATGCCGCATCATCTTCTGACATAATATTTTTCTTAGTTAAAGAAGTGGCTCCATCTAAGACCATAATATGATGATCTGAAAAAGAAAAAGTGTCTTCATTAAATATACGATCACTAAAACAATATGAAATACAGTTCATAAATATCCTTTCAAAAATAGAGATTCAAATGAATCTCTATCGTGTTAAATCTTCATATAGTTGTTTATACTTCCAAGCTGAATTTGCCCAAGAAACATCTTTTGCCATGTCTCTTTGTACCATTTCATCCCAGCACCAGCGATTATTGAAATACAATGTTTTGGCATTATTAATTGCTTGTAGTAATAAACCAGCATCATATCGATCAAAAGTAAATCCATTTCCAGTTTTGGCATAATCATTAAATGGTTCTACTGTATCTTTTAATCCACCTGTTTCACGAACAATTGGAATGGTTCCATAGCGCATCGCAATTAATTGTGTTAAACCACATGGTTCAAAACGAGAAGGAACCAATAACGCATCCACTCCGGCATAGATTTTATGAGAACGAGCTTCATCGTACATAATGCTTGAAGATACATTTCCTTTATATTTGTGTTCAAAATAACGGAATGTGTCTTCGTATTGTTTATCTCCTGTTCCTAAAATCACAACTTGTGTAAAATCATCCATAATTTGATCAAAGATTTGAGTAATTAAATCCAATCCTTTTTGATCTGTCAAACGAGAAATTAATCCAATCACAAATTTACCAGGAGCTCGATCCATTCCTAATTCTTCTTGTAAAGCGTATTTATTTCCTACTTTACGAGAAACAACATTCGTAATATTGTAGTTCGATGCGATCATAGAATCTGTATCTGGATTCCAAATATCTGTGTCAATTCCATTCACAATTCCTCTTAATTTATAAGAATGATATTGTAGATGCCCTTCTAGTTTTTCACCATATTCAGCGCTTTGAATTTCACCAGCATATGTATTACTTACCGTTGTAACACAATCCGCATATTTAATTCCACCCTTTAACATATTCGCATCTTCTCTTCCTTGTCCCATGGCATCACGGGCAAATGTGTAATCAGGAAGATTTGTCCAATATTTAATAGTAGAAACATTATAGATTCCTTGGAATCGTAAATTATGAATAGTCAATACGGTTTTAGCTCTTCCTACTGGTGTAGGTGCAAACATTGTTTTCACAAAAGCAGGAACTAAAGCTGCTTGCCAATCATGGCAGTGAATCACATCTGGAATCCATCCCATAAAGTTTAAAGCCGCTAAACTAGCTTTAGAGAAATAACAGAATTTAGGAATGTCTCCTACAATACTTGTATATGGATTTCCATTTGAGAAGAATTCTTCATTATCGATAAAATCATATGTTACGCCATCACAAATGTGTTCCATGATTCCTACATAGAAAGAACGTCCATCGGAACATAAATCCATATAGAATGAACCACGATAAACCATCTTTTGTTTCTGAGACCAAGGAATGCATTTATAATTAGGAACTAATACACGCACATCATATCCTAATTTAGCCAACGCCTTAGGAAGAGCATACATTACATCTCCTAATCCTCCTGTTTTCACAAACGGATAACACTCTGATCCAATAAAGGCAATTTTCTTACGATATTGTGGAACATAAGGTTCTGCTTCCACTTGTTGTCTTTCTTCTTTAACAGGTTCAGCTTTTTCAACTGTTTTTTCTTCCACCGGTTTAGTTTCTTCAACCGCTTCTTCTTTCACTGTTTCTTCTACAGGTGCAGTTTCAACCACTTTTTCTACTGGTTTCTCTTGAACTGGTTCTTCTTTAACAGGTTCAACTTTTACTGTTTCAACTTCTTGTACTGGAGTTACTTTTTCTTCTACAACTGGATTTGTCTTAGGTGCTGTTTTTTTAGTTGCACTACTTTTCTTTGTCGTAGCTTTCTTTGTTGTTTTCTTTGCATATGCTTTTGTCTTTTTTGCAGCCATCTTAATACCTCCATAAAGTAATAGCTTCATTACTATTTTACATCTTTTATCAATAAATAAAAACATTGCCTTTTAAATTTTACCTTTATATAATGAAATCATCATACGACTGACGGAAGTAGAAACGACTACATGAACTATGATTTTAAAAAGAGCCGACCGTCTGGGCTAAGTAGGAGGAACAATGAAAAATTTGAAAACGTTTTTGCTTGCCGTGATTGCCGGAATCGCCATTGGTATTGGTGGTACCATTTATTTAACACTCGACATGTATTCATCTATTTCTGTTTTATTTAAAGTATTGGGTGCTTTATTTTTTGCAGTAGGATTGTATGCCATTTGTATTCATGGACTTAATTTATTCACTGGTAAAATTGGCTATGTTTTTGATCAAAAAAATTATTTGGATTTAGTTTTAATTTGGATAGGAAACTTTATAGGAACTTGGATATGTGCGTTTTTAATTAATCATACGCGTTTATATGTAGTTGAAAACATTACCAAGATGTGTGAAACAAAAATGAATGACTCACTTGTTAGTTTACTTATTTTAGGTTTCTTTTGTGGTTTATTGATGTTTATTGCTGTGGACGGCTATAAAAAATGTAAAAATCCTTTAATTTTATTTATCTGTGTTGCGACTTTTATTTTATGTGGATTTGAACACTGCATTGCCGATATGTTCTACTTTTCATTAGCAGATGCCTGGTGTTTAACATCATTCATTGATATTTTAATTATCACATTAGGAAATGCCTTAGGAGCTTTTCTAATTCCCATAACTAAAAAAATCAAGGAGATCGACTGATCTCCTTTCAGACTGTTGACAAAGTGGTCGACAGTCTTTTTAAATTCTGATATTATTG
>NZ_JBJEEX010000026.1:0-2864 GCF_051873495.1 Floccifex sp. | reverse complement strand
CCATTTTCCAGCTTACGAATCTCTCTGATTCGATCTTTGATATACATCCTCTGTTCAGGTGTAGGGAGAAGCTCCAGGGATGCTTCATTTCCAACAGGCATGTAGTGGAAATACATAGCATATCTGCATCCCTTATCTACCATAAGTTTTACGAATTCTTTACTGGTCACCGACTCACAATTCTTTGAAGTGTAGCAGATGGATGTACCGAAGATCAGTCCATTTTCCTTAAGTAACTCCATTGCATGCATAACCTTTCCATAGACGCCTGCTCCTCTACGTAAGTCATTTACCTCAGGTGAACCCTCAAGACTAATTGCCAATGCCAGATTTCCGACTCTCTTCATTTCCTTACAAAAAGCTTCATCAACTAACGTACCATTTGTAAATGCAAGAAATTGACATTCGTGATGCTCCCCACACAACTTGATGATGTCATTTTTTCTCACTAATGGTTCCCCGCCTGTAAACATATAGAAATAGACACCTAATTCTTTTCCCTGTTTTACTACATTTGATAATTCATCATAGGAAAGATTCAGTTTATTTCCATATTCAGCAGCCCAGCAGCCGGTGCAATGAAGATTGCAGGCACTGGTGGGATCCATTAAGATCAGCCATGGAATATTGCAATTATGTACAGTTCTCATTTTACGAATTGTTTTTGTACCATGAAGCATAGCCTCAAAACCAAAATTCAAAATGGTTGTCTTTATTACATTCGGATCTAACTCATCCATTAAACGATTCAAATATTGATTCAGCGCACAGTCCTTGTTACAAGTCATTTCTCTTACTTTGTCATAATCTATGTCAAGCTTCTCACCTGACATATATTTTTCCATAAAGTCAATGAGCTCAATCATTTCCTTTTCTCTGTCTTTATCAATATTTTTGACCAATACATCAATTATTTTTGAAGCGGTTGCTCTAGCTGCTGTATGTCCTAAATTACTCATTTCTAATTCCTCCGTTTGTACTATTATTTATTAGTCAATATCAATAATATCTTTTTGCATATTCTTAATTGTTCTTACTGTATTTGTAACTACTACAAGATTCATTACTCCATCTAGGCAAATACCCAGACCAACCATTCTGACAATTAGATTGGTTGTTTTCATCGGAGAAAACAAAAGCAGTGCTCCAACAATTCCGGATGCTATAGCTGTTATCAAAATCCATTTCCATCTTTCAATTCCAAATCTCTTTGCCTCAAATGCTGTTTGAATTTTTAATGCTGCATCAACTAACATAAATATGCCTATACAAAATGCAAGAATTTCTACAATATGATCAGTTCGAAAAATCATCAAAGCTCCCAATATCATGGAAACGATACCCAATCCAAAATCAAATTGAAAGGCTAATTGAAACAGATCCTTTGTGAAATAGCTTGATATTTTTGCCAGTCCATATATCATGAAAAATACACCACAAATCTTACACAAGACATCTAACCCTAATCCTGGCCAAACCAATAATATTGCGCCACCAACAATACAGAATATTGTCATTACCACATACACATTCTTCGCTGTTTTTAAGTTCTTCATTTATTCTGCCTCCTTATGTGTATTGATAATAATCTAATTGTCTTTCTCTTTAAATAGACAAAAAAATAACAGTGTCCAAATTTTTGGGCACTGTTGTAAATGTGTCTAGTTTTTACTTTTTTCTTTTTCTATTTGAGCAATTAACGCCTTGATTGTAGCTTGATAGGACACCGACATTCTATAAATTAATCGTTCCTGTGAATCCTGCATACCATGTTGTAACCATCGGAGCGTATTACCAATCATAGAATTACTATAGAAATGTGTTACAAATCTAATATCATCCTCCGATAAATTCGTCCCTATAACCTCTTTTCTCACATATTTCTCCACAAAATCCTCTGTAACATCATAAAAATATTTCAAAATCATATCTCTATTTTTTGAATTATAGAGGTGAAATACTGCCTTCTTATATTCAAGAACAAGGTGATACTTCTGCAAATATTCCTCATAAAAATTTTTGTATTCTTGTTTTTCTTTTAATGATTTTTCCGTTTCACTTTTCAGTAATTCCTCTAATACCTGATAAATATCGCTATAATAATAATAAAAGGTATTTCTATTAATCTCACACAATTCACAGATATCCTTTACTGTTATTTTATCAATTGGTTTTTCTTGCAACAACTTAAGTAGGCTATACATAATTGCCTGCTGAGTAAATTTAGCCATAACGACACCTCACTCTATTGAATAAGTCTGCTTATAATAAGGTACATTTATAAAATAGAGTATACATCCCTCTATTTTATATGATAACATTCAATTTACATATTTTCAAATATATTCTCTCAGGCAACTTGTTATGTTATTTCTGTTAATTTGACTTATTATTCAATTATTGAAGAAATGTAAATACTTTCACTTGTTCTATTGCTATCTTCCTTAGTTCCTTACTCTGTATCTGTTGCAATATCATAGCCATCTTCATTACCTCAGAATCAATATCCTCATCTTGTTCTCCTACCAGATAAAATACAGATGTATCCAATATTTTCGCAATCTGCTTCAATATACTGACTTTTATATCAATCTTATCATTCTCATATGCAGAGATTGTAGACTTCTTTGTCAAAAGTGCCTCTGCCAGCTCCTCCTGTGTCATTCCTAATTTTACTCTGCATTCTCTGATTCTCATTCCAATTGTCTTTTCCATCTTTCTCTCCATTTCCGGAGCAAAAACGAAAACAGACGCAAATAAAGGAGTCGACAAAACGAATACCAATAAGACCGGTGACAAAATGCCACCCGGCTCTATTTCCGTTTTGTCGGCTCCTAATAGTTCTATGCTAATTCCAGCTCGTT
>NZ_JBJEEX010000025.1:0-15222 GCF_051873495.1 Floccifex sp. | reverse complement strand
TCGCATATTAAAAAGTGAACCTCCTAAGTTGGTCCAACTTATTCAGTTCACTTCAAAAGCCAGGTCCTTTTATTTTGAGTAGAATTTAAAGATTGTTGGTCACCCCTTTTTAATTGATTATTAGCGCTGTATGTGCTAAAATTACATGTACGCTAGGAGGATTACGTGAATTCATATTATCAATCTTTAATGAGTGAAATTAAAAATTTAATGAGTGAATCCAAGTGGTCACAAGCGTATGATCTGATTTGTCAAGAGAATTCAATGCCTTATGTACCGCAAGATGTGCTTGAACAATTAGAAGAATGTCAAAGCGAGTGCAAAAGCCATCTTGATGTTAAAGTCCGGAAGGTGGACGATGACAAGATTATGGAGTGGATTCATGGAACACCGGCTCAACAAGAAAAAGCAGTGAGTGAATTGGTGAACATGAATTTACGAAATTATGTCCAAGAAGTACAGGCTGTATTTGATTCGAATATTCTTGATGAATTTAAAGGGGAATTAATTGAAGCTTTGATGGAACAGAAAATTGATACTCCTTATAAAATTTTAAAAAACGGATTAGAGATTACTTTTATTCCAAGTAGTATCTTAACAACTCAGGAAGATAAAACATTAATCGAAACAAAACAAATCTTTTCTGAATTGTTATCCAATGACAATCCCGCTTTCTATCAGTTCTGCAACCGTTTATTAGAACAAGAAGTGTTGGAAATGCGTCCATTTGATTTTAGTGATTTATCAGCTATTTCGTTAGCAAAATCAATTATTCACTTGGTAATGGAAGCTTTTGGACAATCCGAAGAATTTCTTACTTTCATAAAATTGAAAGGACTTGAGGAAGTAGAAGAACTTCCATTGTTGATTGAAAGACGAGGAGAAAATGATGCAAAGTAGTTGGACATTAAAAGAAAATTCAACTGGTGAATTAGTAGTAACAGTTGAAGGAGATGCTTGGGAAAAAGCACAAAAGAAAGTTTTTAAAGCAGCAAAAAATCAAATCACAATTAAAGGATTCCGTAAAGGACAAGTTCCTGATGCTTTAATTCGTAAACAATTAGGAAATGATTATTTATTTAGTTTAGCAGCTGAAGAAGTTGCGAATGATGCATTACGTGATGGAATTAAAGAACATGATTTAACTTTAGTGGATCGTCCTTTATTAGATATTAAAGAAGCAACAAAAGAAGCTGTCGTATTAAGCTTTACTTGTACAGTTTCACCAGAAGTAACTTTAGGTGATTACAAAGGATTAGATATTCATAAAGCAGAAGTAAATGTAACAGACGAAGATGTTCAAGCTGAATTAGAAGCTTTACAATCTCGTTATGCTGACTGGGTATTAAAAGAAGAAGGACAAACAGCTGAAAACGGTGACCAAGTTGTTATCGATTTCGTTGGTACTAAAGATGGTGTTCCATTCGAAGGTGGAGCTGGTCAAGAATATCCTTTAGAATTAGGATCTAATACATTTATTCCTGGATTTGAAGAACAATTAGTTGGTGTTAAATCAGGAGATGTTAAAGATGTAGTTGTTACTTTCCCTGAAGATTACAACGAAGAAAGCTTAGCTGGTCAAGAAGCTGTATTTAATGTAACAGTTCATGATATTAAAGCTAAAGAATTACCAGAAATCAATGATGAATTAGTTCAACGTTTAAAACAAGAAGGTGTTGAAACAGTTGAACAATATAAAGAAAATAAACGCACTGAATTAGTAAATCGTAAAGAAAAACAAGCAGAAGACGAATTTGAAAATGCATTAATGGATCAAGTTACTGCTAATGCTAAAGTTGAAATTCCAGAAGTAATGATTCAATCAGAAGTTGATCGTATGTATCGTAACTTCGAAAACCAAATGCAAGGTTCTGGATTTACAGCTCAACAATTCTTACAAGCAACAAACCAAACAGAAGCTGATTTAAAAGCTAACATGGTTCCTGAAGCAACTAAGAATGTATTATCTTCATTAGTTTTAGAAGCTATCATCAAACAAGAAAACATTGTAGCTAGTGATGAAGAAGCTGAAGAAGAATACAATAAAATGGCTGAACAATATCAAATGGATGTTGCTCAAATCAAAGCAATTATTTCAATTGACAGCATTAAAGGTGAATTAGAAAGCCGTAAAGCTTTAGACTTGATTAAATCTTCTGTAAAGTAATAAAATAGAATAAACTAAAAAAGGCGCTTAGCGTCTTTTTTAAAAGAAAGGAAGGAATTTTTATGCCAATGCAATATCCTTTAATTTGTACAAGGGGAGTTATCGTATTCCCACAACAAGAAATTGTCATTGACGTGGGAAGAGAAAGTTCTTTAAAAGCCGTTGAAAATGCACAAGACAATTATGAGTCTAAGGTCTTATTATTTTCGCAAAAAGAAATGCAAATTGAAAATCCTACTATCAATGATATCTATGGCGTAGGTACATTATGTGAAATTCGACATGTACGTCGTTTTGATAAATTTTTAAGAATTAAGTTTAGAGGAATTGATCGTGTTGAATTAAAAGCATGGACAGAAGGAACAAAATCAGATATTGGTTCGGTTGAAATTAAAAAGAGTTTTCCACAAGATGCGGTTGAAGAAGAAACTTTAATTCGTATGCTTGCACAATCATTTGAAAATATGACGCAAGTGGAAAAATTATTCCCTAAAGAAATGATGATTGAATTATCAAAGGGAATGGGACCAGATGCTTTGACAGATAAAGCTGTACAAGCGTTTCCTTTAACATTGGATCGTAAACAACAATACTTAGAGACTCTAGGAATTAATGATCGATTAGAAATGTTGCTTGCGGACATTGAAAAAGAAAAAAAGATGTCGGAAGTTGAACAAAAAATCAACGAGACAGTAAAAGAAAGAATTGATCAAAGTCAAAAAGACTATTATTTAAGAGAAAAAATGCATGCCATCAAAGAAGAATTAGGAGATGTCGTGCAACAAGATAAAGACATTGAAAACATTAGAAAACGTTTAGATGAAAATCCTTATCCTGACTATATTAAAGCCAAAGTGAAAGATGAATTATCGCGTTACGAAATGCTTCCAATGGCTAGTGGAGAAACAGGGGTCATTAAAACTTACATCGATTGGTTAATGGATCTTCCTTGGTGGCAAGAAACACAAGATAACGAAGATTTAAATTTAGCACAATCAATTCTAGATGAAGATCATTATGGTTTAGAAAAAGTCAAAGAACGTATTATGGAATATTTGGCTGTTAAACAAATGACAAATTCTTTAAAAGCACCTATTTTATGTTTAGTAGGGCCTCCTGGAGTTGGTAAAACTTCATTGGCTAAAAGTGTAGCCCGTGCTTTAAATCGTAAGTTTGTGAAAATGTCATTAGGTGGTGTTCGTGATGAAGCGGAAATTCGTGGACATCGTAGAACTTATTTAGGAGCTCTTCCTGGAAGAATTATTCAAGGAATGAAAAAAGCAGGAGTAACGAATCCTGTGTTCTTAATTGATGAATTAGATAAGATGGCTAGTGATTATAAAGGAGATCCAAGTTCGGCAATGCTTGAAGTACTGGACCCAGAACAAAATTCATTGTTCTCTGATCACTATATTGAAGAAAGTTATGATTTATCAAAGGTATTATTTATTGCGACGGCAAACTACTTAGATGATATTCCACCTGCATTAAGAGATAGACTTGAAATTATTCAATTATCTAGTTATACGGATGTTGAAAAAATTCATATTGCCAGAGATCATTTGCTTCCTAAACAAATGAAAGAAAATGGATTAAAGGCATCACAATTAAAAGTTAGCGATGACATGCTTCTTTATTTAATTCGTTATTACACACGTGAAGCAGGGGTTCGTCAACTTGAAAGAACAATTGGAACAATTTGCCGTAAGACTGTTTTAGCTATTTTGAAAGATGGTAAAAAATCAATCACTTTAACTAAGAAATTAGTAAAAGAATGGCTAGGAAATGAAAAAGTTGATTATGGTAAAAAAGAAAAGAAAGACCAAGTTGGTACAGTTACTGGTTTAGCTTATACAAACTTTGGTGGTGATATTCTTCAAATTGAAGCACAAAAATTTGAAGGTAAGGGACAACTTATTTTAACGGGACAATTGGGAGATGTTATGAAGGAAAGTGCAAGTATTGCCCTTGACTACATTAAAGCACATGCCAAAGAATTTGGTATTGATCCAAAGTGCTTCGAAAAATTAGATATCCACATCCATGTACCAGAAGGAGCTGTTCCAAAAGATGGGCCAAGTGCTGGAGTTACAATGACAACAGCTTTAGTTTCTTGTTTAAATGGAAAACCAGTAAAAGCTAATTTAGCTATGACAGGTGAAGTAACTCTTCGTGGAAATGTACTTCCAATTGGAGGATTAAAAGAAAAATCATTAGCAGCACATCGTTCTGGAATTGATACGATTTTAATTCCAAAAGATAATGTGAAAGATTTAGATGATATTCCTCAAGAAATCAAAGATTCAATGACATTTATTCCAGTTCAAACTTGTAAACAAGTTTTACAAAACGCATTGGTAGGTTAATATGAATAGCGAATTCGTTACATCATGTGTAAATGCCAGTCAATGGCCAGATACAGATTTACCTGAAATTGTTGTTGTTGGACGAAGTAATGTTGGAAAATCAAGTTTTATCAATGCTTTATGTAATAAAAAGAAATTGGCATATGTTGGAAACACACCTGGAAAAACTCGTTTAATTAATTTCTTTAACATTGATCAAAAATGGATGTTAGTAGATGTACCAGGATATGGTTATGCGAAAATGTCAAAGGCTATGTTGATTCAAATGGGAGAAATGATGGAAGAATATTTCTCACAAAGAAAACAATTAAAGGCCGTTATTTCTTTAGTGGATTCACGACATGATGTGACTAAAGATGATATCGAAATGATTTCTTCTTTGAAAGAAAACAATATTCCTATTATTGTTGTCGCCACTAAAATAGATAAAGTAAGTAAAACAAAGCGTGTAAAAGCGTTAAAGGTGATTTCACAGTCACTACAAATTCCTTTAAAAAATATTTATGGCGTAAGTTCAACAGAAAAAATTGGATTTGAGGAAGTCTTAAATAAAATTTATGAAGTTCTTGAAATATAGAACTTCTTTTTTTATATAAAAATGAAACCGCTTAACTTTTGTGATACTATATATAAAAAAGGAGAATTTTATGAAAAAATATGCATTTGGAGTAGACATTGGTGGTACAACAGTTAAAATTGGTTTTTTTGAGTCTTGTGGAGAATTAAAAGAAGTTTGGGAAATTCCTACACGTACCCAAGATCATGGTAAGAACATTCTTCCTGATATTCAAAAAGCTATCTTAAATAAGTTAGACGAAAATAATATTTCTCTGGATGAAGTTGAAGGAGTTGGAATGGGAATTCCAGGTCCTGTTGGTGAAGATGGAACTGTATTTACTTGTGTAAATTTAGGTTGGTCACAATTTAATGTGGAACAAGAAATGAGTGCCTTATTAAATTGTAAAGTAAAAGCTGGAAATGATGCCAATGTTGCTGCATTAGGTGAAATGTGGCAAGGAGGAGGAAAAGGCTATAAAAATATAGTTATGGTTACTCTTGGAACTGGTGTAGGTGGTGGAATCATCATTGATGGTAAGATTTTATGTGGATGTAACGGAGCTGCCGGTGAAATTGGGCACATTCCAGTTCGTGATGATGAAACGGATGTTTGTGGATGTGGTAAAAAAGGCTGTCTTGAACAATATACATCAGCAAATGGATTAGTACGTGTTACGAAACGTTACTTAGAAGCTCATGATGATGAATCTGTGTTACGTCAAATCGATTCTTTTACAACGAAAGACATTTGTAAAGCAGCTAGTGAAGGGGATGCTGTAGCTAATAAAATGATTGATGAATTAGGTCAAACTTTAGGAAAAGCAACCGCAACCATTGCAGCAGTCGTGAATCCTCAAGCTTTCATTTTTGGTGGAGGACTTGCCAATGCTGGTCATCAAATAATGGATCCAATTCAAAAATACTTTGTTCATTATTGTTTCCCAGCTCAAAAAGAAACACAATTTAAACTTGCTACACTTGGAAATAGTGCTGGTGTTTATGGTGCTGTAAAACAAGTATTAGACTAATAAAAGAGCCATGTCACTTTTTAAGACATGGCTTTTCTTTATGCGATTTTTTCTAATTCATCTTTCCACATTTGACTTGAGGCATCACTTGGCATGCGCCAATCTCCTCTTGGTGAAAAACAAATGCTTCCAACCTTTACTCCATCTGGCATACAATTGCGTTTGAATTGTTGCGTAAAGAAACGATGATAGAAAGTGTGAATTGCTTTTTTAACTGTTTCTTCATCAATGTCTTTAAATGCTTCTTTACAACATTCATAAATCTTTAAAGGTGATTCGTGGAATCGTAGCATATGATATAAGAAGAAATCATGAAGATCATAAGATCCTAATACTTCTTCTGTCTTTTGTTGGATTTTACCATTTTGATCTGGTGGAAGAAGTTCAGGAGATACAGGTGTATCGCAAATATCAAGTAATACATCGCGTAACGATTCTTCTTTTAGAGCATAGCTTTCAACAATATAGCGTACTAGTGTTTTAGGAACAGAAGCATTAACGGCATACATGCTCATGTGATCTCCATTATATGTACACCAACCCAAAGCTAATTCACTCAAATCTCCGGTACCTACAACAATACCATTATATTTATTCGCTAAATCCATTAGTAAATAAGTTCTTTGACGGGCTTGTGAGTTTTCATAAGTAATATCGTGTACATTTTCATCGTGGTGAATGTCTTTAAAATGTTGTTGTACACCAGGAACAATACTAATTTCTTCACTCGATACATGGAGTAAATCCATTAATAATTGGGCATTGTTTTTTGTTCGTTTAGTAGTACCAAAACCAGGCATAGTAATGGCATGGATTCCTGCGTTGTTGTATCCATTCATTTTAAATGCTTCATTACAAACCAATAAAGCTAAAGTTGAATCCAATCCTCCCGAAATACCAATAACTACTTGATTACAATGAATTTTTTTAAGACGAGTGGCAAGTCCTTGAGCTTGAATACTAAGGATTTCCTGGCATCTTTCAATTCGTTGTTGAGATGTATGAGGAACGAAAGGATAAGCATCAAATGTACGTGTACACTGAATAGTATCGTATGCTTTTGATTCATATTCGATTTCAATATAATCTGTTACATTATCTTCCATACTTGTTTTATAGTGAATACGATCGTGTTGTAAGTGTTGAAGATCAATTTCTGAAATAATATATTTTTCATTGAATCCTTGTTTTAATAAAGACCCATTTTCACAGATTAAATTATGACCCGAAAATACTAAATCGCTTGTACTTTCATCACATCCAGCTGATGCATATACATAGGCACTATATGTACGAGCACTTTGATTTTTTACTAAATCGGTACGGTATTGTGTCTTGGCAATAACTTCATTTGAAGCACTTGGATTTACTAAAATATTAGCTCCTGCTAAAGCGTGAGAAGAACTCATTGGAATGGTTACCCATAAATCTTCACAGATTTCGATTCCGATAACGGCGTTACATGTTTTATCTTTGAAAATAATTTTATTAGAGATTGGTACAATTTGATTTCCTAATTGAATCGAATGCGTATCTAATTCTTTACCAGATGAAAACCAACGTTTTTCATAGAATTCATTGTACATAGGAATATAGGTTTTCGCATAGATTCCTAAAATTTGTCCATTGAATAAAAAAGCAGCACAGTTATATAATTTATTCTTTACGACTAGAGGAAGACCTACAACAACTGCCATATTTTTAGGAATTTCATGAGCAAGTTCAATAACAGCTTCTTTTGATTTATTTAATAAAAGTTCTTCATAAAATAAGTCTTGGCATGTGTAGCCACTGATACATAATTCAGGAAAGACAGCCAATTGTGTATCTGAATCCAGACTATTTAGTATATTTAAAATTTCTTTTTTGTTTTCAGAAGGATTTCCGATGGAAACACTAGGAGTGCAACTTGCGACTTTATAAAATTGAAAACGATTCATATTTAACCTCATTTCTGTAGAATAAGTATACACCAATAAAGGCAAAGATTGAATTCAAAGAAATTTAGTGATACTATTTTTATGTGAAAAATTGGAGGAAAATCAAATGAGTAAAAGACCTGTTGTTTTGGTCGTAATGGATGGAATTGGAATCCGTGAAGACAAAAAAAATAATGCCGTTGCATTGGCTAATACACCAACATTGGACAAACTATGGGAAGAATGTCCACATACACAATTAAGAGCACATGGACTTGCGGTAGGGCTTCCTACAGATGGTGACATGGGAAACTCTGAAGTTGGTCACAATGCTTTAGGATGTGGACAAGTATATTCTCAAGGAGCTAAATTAGTTAACGAAAACATTGAATCTAAAGAATTATTTAATTCAAAAACTTGGAAAGAATTAGTTGCGAATGCTCAAAATACAAAAATGCATTTCATTGGATTATTATCTGATGGAAATGTACATTCTCACATCGATCACTTAAAAGCTTTAATTGCGCAAGCTAAAGAAGAAGGTGTTAAAGAAGTACGTGTACATGCTTTATTAGATGGACGTGATGTTCCTGCTACTTCAGCATTACAATATGTAGATGACATCGAAAACTTCATGGCTGGATTAAATGATGATTCATTCCATGCTTGCATCGCATCTGGTGGTGGACGTATGCAAATTACTATGGACCGTTACGAAGCTAACTGGGCTATGGTAGAAGCTGGATGGAAAATCCATGTAATGGGTGAAGGAAGACAATTTGATTCTTGTACACAAGCTATTGAAACTTATAGACAAGAAACAGGTGTTGTTGACCAAGATTTACCTGGATTTGTAATTGCTAAAGATGGAAAACCAGTGGGAACAATTGATGACGGAGATAGTGTTGTATTATTCAACTTCCGTGGAGACCGTGCCCAAGAAATTTCATTAGCATTTGATGGTGATGAAAGCTTTGATAAATTCGATCGTGTTAAAGTACCTAATGTTAAATTTGCTGGTATGTTACAATACGATGCCGATTTACAAATTCCTAAGAACTATTTAACAGAACCACCAAAAATTAAAAATACATTAACAGAAGAATTATGCAAAAACGGAATTCGTGAATATGCAATTAGTGAAACACAAAAATATGGACATGTTACCTATTTCTGGAATGGAAACCGTTCTGAAAAATTTGATGATTCATTAGAAACATATGTTGAAATTCCTAGTGATGTTGTTCCATT
This sequence comes from Floccifex sp., assembly GCF_051873495.1. NCBI lineage: Bacteria > Bacillati > Bacillota > Erysipelotrichia > Erysipelotrichales > Erysipelotrichaceae > Floccifex > Floccifex sp. Next base: position 5,933 of record NZ_JBJEEX010000025.1, on the reverse strand, counting down.
TGATCAACGTCCTTGGATGAAAGCCGCTGAAATTACAGATCAATTATGTGAAGCAATTGAAAGTGGAAAATATGATTTCTTACGTACAAATTATCCAAATGGAGACATGGTAGGACATACAGGAAGTTTACCAGCAACTATTATTGGTGTTGAATCAGTTGACTTAGAATTAGCTCGTGTAATCGAATCTGTTAATAAAGTAAATGGAATTTTATTAGTTTGTGCTGACCACGGTAATGCGGATGACGAAAGTAAGACAAGTCATACATTAGCTCCTGTTCCTTTCATTGTTTATGGAGCCGATGTTAAATGTAAACAAGATCCAAGCTTAGGATTATCTAATGTAGCTGCAACTGTAGCAGAATTATTAGAAGTAGAACCAAATCCAAGTTGGAATGAATCAATTATTGAAAAATAATATATTAGAGTGTTGTTCTCAAAAGAGAATGACACTTTTTTTTCTTTTTGAAAAAGATGAAAATATTTTAAGTTACAGATAAGAGTTTTAAAATTAGAAATCAATTGATTAATTAAAATAATGTATTTAAAATTTAAATATAAATATATGAAATAGAGGAAGAGTATATGGCTAAAATCATTAAAGAATGGATCAAGGGAAGTGTTTCTATTGCAGTGGAATCTGGAAGAGATGATATGAATAAAGAAGGTCCTCATGTTCATGTTTATAAAAGAGGACGACGCACAGCTTCAAGAATTCCAGGAAGAAATCGCGATTTAGATGATAGTGATTATAATGATGCAGAAGATCTTTACTATGATCATATATCTGAAATAGAAAGTCTTTGCGATGATATTTTAAAAGGGAAATATGATTCATAGTAGTACAGGAGGAAAAAATTATGAAGATGACAACTAAAAAAGATAATAAAAACAAACTAATTATTCCAGCAGGGCATTTCGCAAGTGATTGGTTTAAATGTTCTAATTGTGGCTATGAAGAACGTAAAAAAATTCATCCGGATCAAACAATCTCAACTTGTTCAAAATGTGGAGGAAGAGCATATCGTCAATAAAATGAAGTGTATTATTTCTTCAAGAGCACAAGTAGCTATTGAAAATGAGTTAAGACGATTTCCAGATACCGAAACAGGTGGCTTGTTGTTAGGGTATTCGGAACCGGGAAAAGATATTCTTATCTTAGAAGCAACCGATAGTGGCTATCAAAATGTAATCCATGAAGTAAGCTGTTTTCAGTATGATTTTGCGTATGAACAACATGTATGTAACGTTTTAAGTCAACTCTATCAACCAGAACTACAACTCATTGGACTTTGGCATAAACATAATGCGGTACATGATGTTATTAATCCTTTTTCTAAAGCGGATGAAAATATGCATCAGCAACTTATGGAAAATGAATGTCCATGTGTTTCTATTTTATTTGAAAAAACAAAAGAACCAAATTATAAGACAAGTGTTTATTTGTTGTCAAAAGATGGAAATCATCAAAATATTACAGAATGCACTGTTTGGAAAAAATAGGTGAATTTGAATATATAAGGATGTTATAAGCTTTGACTTATGTCATCCTTTTTTCTATACTTTGATTATATGTTCTTATTTGAGAAATGGAGAGATAAATAATGTTAGAAGAATTTAAAAAAGTTAATAATAGCCGTCAACAAAGAAAATATTTAGATAAAGTAGCGGCTAAATATCGAAAAGAAGAGATGAATGATAATATCGCTAATGAAGTTTTAGAACTACATGAATACTTAGAAAAAAATCATTTCTATAAATTATATGAAGGATATTTTGAAGATCTTGTTCAAGAAGCTAAAACATATAAACAAGAACAAGAAAATGAACAATTAATATCTCAATTCAATGAAAATCAAAAGAAAGAATATGATGAAATTATTTCTATTGCCTTTGATTATGATAAACCAATTGAATGTCTTTATTTAGATGAAAAAGGAAATGAAGTAAGTTCAATTTTAATTCAAAGTAAAAATTTACCAGATGAACAATTATTAAAAAAATCGCATACTCAAGTTGAATATGCGATTATACAAGCTATTTTAAATCATGGTTCCATTCATTTGAAAAAAGGAATACGAACATTGAAGAAATTTAAATCACTTTCCTAAGCAGAAATTAGTGAATAGAGTGTCGATTAAATCTTCACGATGCACTTCACCTAAAATTTCTTTTAAATGATCATGAGCTTGTTGAATATCAATTTCAATTAAGTCTGGTTCAACTTGCATTAACATCGCATCATAAGCTCGATTCATATCTTCCTTGGCTTGTTGAAGAAGACCAATTTGTCTTTCATTTGATAAAATTGGATCTTCTTTCAATATGTCTTTTTCATATAAATCCTTAATCGCATCAAATAAAGGTTGAATATCTTTGTTTTTAGCACTGATACAAATACCATCATGGCAAGCTAAATCTGCTTTATTATAGACAATAATTCTTTGTTTGTCTTTTGTCATTTCAAGTAAAGCCTCATCTTCACTATCCAATGGTTTACTTCCATCAAATAATAAAATCACAAGTTGTGCTTCTTTTAATTTTTCTTGACTCTTTTCAATTCCAATTTTTTCGATTTTATCACTAGCTTCACGAATACCAGCTGTATCAATCAAATTTAATTGTAGAGAACCAATATGAATTTGTCCTTCAACAATATCACGTGTTGTTCCCGCAATATCCGTAACAATGGCTTTGTCTTCTTCTAATAAAGCATTTAATAAAGAACTTTTTCCAACATTTGGTTTTCCAATAATAACAGTATCAATACCACGTTTATAAATTTGTCCTGTTTGTGCTTTTTGTAAGATGACATCAATTTCTTTAAGCCATTGCTTGGTTTTAGGAATTAAATCTTGTGTTGTTAGTTGTTCGATATCTTCATATTCAGGATAATCAATGTTTACTTCAATTTGAGCAATGATATCCATAATACCATCAATTAGCGGTTGTAATAATTTTTTAACACTTCCTCTAATTCCATAAATTGCCATATTAGCAGCTACATCATTACTAGCTTCAATCATATCTTGGACAGCTTCAGCTTGTGATAAATCGATACGTCCATGATAGAAAGCACGCTGCGAAAATTCACCTGGTTTTGCTAATACAGCACCTTTAGAAAGCACAAGAGCAAGAATTTTACGTGTGATGTATGTACCTCCATGACAGTTGATTTCAACGATGTCTTCGCGTGTATATGTTTTAGGTGCTCTAAAAACAGAGACTAATACTTCATCAACGGGTTTATCTTGATCCATTATAAAGCCATAGTGAATGGTATGACTTTTCGCATTTATTATATTGCCACTAAATATTTTTTGAACGATTTCAATAGCTTGATCTCCACTTACACGTACAATTGAAATAGCTCCATCTTGTAGTGCCGTAGAAATGGCTGCAATAGTTTTTTCAAACATATTCTTGACTCCCTTCGTCATTTTATTTTAACATAAACAAGATAGGAAGTGAAAATTATGCTTGAATTTAATACAGAAGACATTGATTTAATTGTTGAAGCTTTTTCAAAAGATTTAGTGTTAGCTTTTCCAACAGATACAGTATATGGAGTAGGAGTAAAACTAGGATTAGATAATTTGAAGCATTTGAAATCTGTAAAAAACAGAGTCGAAACAAAACCGATTCCGGTAATGTGTGCGAATTTAGAACAAATTGAATCCATTGCGGTTGTGAGCGAACAAACCAAGAAGATTGTTCAAAACTTTTTGCCTGGTGCATTAACATTGATTTTACCAGTTAAAAATCTTCCTAAAGAATATACCAATGGTATGGATACAATTGCTATTCGTATTCCCGATGAACCATTTGTTTTACAAGTAATTGATAAATTAAAGAGTCCTTTATTTGTTACGAGTGCAAATCAATCAGGAAATCAAACATCTTTAACATATGAAGATGCTAAAAGGGAATTACCTGCACTAGATGGAATAGTATATGGAACTTGTAAGGCACTACAAGCTAGTACAATTTTAGATTGTACAAATCTTAAAGTATTAAGACAAGGGCCTATTACCTTAGAACAAATTAAATCTGTTTTATAAAAAAAGAAGAAAGTTAAAATCAAATTGATTTAGCTTTCTTCTTTTTCGATAGCACTATCAATAAACCCTTCTTCTAGTTTTTGATAATCATTTGGATTTCCATTTCCATACCATACCATATATCCTTCATAACCAGCTTTATTGATTCCCTTAATTTGTTCTTGGATATCGTTTGTAGAACAAGAATATCCTTGAATCCATGTTCGATATACACACGAAGACTCGATTTTATCTAATTGACGCATTGCGATGCTAGAAAACTTATATAGTGTTTCCATTGGCTCAAGCGTTGGTTCTTCAATTCCCATTGAACCTTGGGAAAAGTGATCTAAATATGGCATTGGACTAATAACATCTACAACACTTGCCATGGCAGGGAGGAACTGTCCAATATCTTGATCATCCTCGGCAACCACTGGCCAGGCAAAGATGTCAGCACCAACATAAACTTGTTGATCCATTAAGGAGAGCTTGGCATACATCAAAAATCCTTGTAAAGCACTAACTTTGCTTTCATTGTATTTGTTTTTAAAGTCAATGGCTTCATCTAAAGTGCTTTGAAGCATTCCATCTGGAAAACGAACATAGTCAAACTGAATTTCATTCACATTGCATTGAGCAACTTCTTTGGCGATATCTACTATATACATCCATGTTTCTCTTGAATAAGCAGATGGCCAATATGAATTGTTGTGAAGAAGTAAATTTCCTTTTTTATCTGTTAAAGCAGCGCTTTTATCATTCATCGCAAATAAATTGTCTTTGAAAGCAACAATGCGACCAATCATGTAATAACCTTCATCTTGAAATTCTTTAAATAATTTACTTAATTCATTTTTGCTGACGATGGCATTATCACATACAGAATTGTTTTTTGACATGTATTGATCAGGAACATCGGATTTATACCAAAGATATCCCTCATCACCTTTTAATTCAACGCAATAAGAATTAATAGAAGTTGTTTTGTTTAAATTAAGAAAATAATCTTTATAATTTACTAAATTATTTAAAGAAACATGTAAACAATTAAGATCGGTTCGAATGGGATTATCTTCATAAGAAATTTTGGCAAATGGCTTGTAATCGACTTGATCGATATATGCATTTTTGGAGTATTTATCTCCATAAAATTGATCCCAGTATGTTGAATAAACGATGGAACTTGAATACGATTTTTCAAGTGCTGCTTTATTTGTTTCAACATAATGTCCATTTAACCAATATGTTTTATCGTTTTTTTCAACTTTATACCAATTGACTACACCAGTATCAAGATTTAAATCTTGACCAGAAACATCAACAACTTTAACTTGTTCTCCTTTTTCTACGATGGCGTTACTTAATTTTCCGTTTTTGGATGAATATAAATTCACAAGTCTTCTAGGATAGACATAATCCGTTTTGACACATTCATCTAAGGAATCAGCTAAGTATTTATTATCAATAGAAAATTCTTTTCCTTGATAACGAATCATACTTGAGTTAGAGTTTGCACTGCTTTCACGAACTTCTACTGAAGTTCCACGAGGAAGGGTTAAAACGTTTTCAACGATTTCACCGTTTTCTTTATAAGGAATCTTGATGTTGATGGTATTTTCATCAATTTTTATGTATTTAGTTGGATGAAGAAACTCCGATAAACGGAAGCAACCCAGAATTCCTAAAAGGACGATGCAACACGTGAGAATGGCAACTAAGGTGAAACGCCCCCACATAATATTCTTTTTTCTCATAATTGCATACTATCATATCAAAAACAAATTTGTCAATTTTTGCACTAAACGGTGCTTTTATACGCGAATAAAGTTAAATCATGTTATAACCCGAGTTTTACAGTTGTAGTGCTCTTGAAAACAAAAGTTAGTATTT
>NZ_JBJEEX010000024.1:0-15286 GCF_051873495.1 Floccifex sp. | reverse complement strand
TCCTTTAAAAGAAAATTCATGTTCAAAGGGGCATATTGATACGGAATTTGGAACCATGGAATTGAAATGTGATACGAATTTGTATCGCATAGATGAAAATTTTATTGAAGTAAAATATAGTTTGAATCCAGATGATGATTCAAATTCATTTCATTTTAAATTAGTAGGTAAGGAGGATATATCATGGCAAGCATTGATGTTCAATTAAAACAAGCTATCCAAAAAGCAGTGCAAAACGCATTTGAAGTAAATTTAGACTGGGAAACAATTGTTGTTGAAGTACCAAAAAATAAAAACCACGGTGATTTTTCTAGTAATGTGGCTATGCAGTTAACTCGTCAATTAAAACAAAATCCAAGATTAATTGCGCAAGCTATTATTGATGCCTTTGATAGTGAATGTGTTTCTAATATTGAAATTGCAGGACCTGGGTTCTTAAATTTCACAATCAATAAAAATCAATTCACAAATGTTATTAAGGAAGTATTAGAAAAGAAAGAATTATATGGGGTACAACCTCAAAACGGAATTAAAGTAAATTTAGAATATGTTAGTGCCAATCCAACAGGTTCATTACATTTAGGACATGCCAGAGGTGCGGCTTGGGGAGATAGTTGTGCTCGTATTATGAAAAAAGCAGGTTATGATGTAACTCGTGAGTATTATGTAAATGATGCGGGAAATCAAATTACGAATTTAGCTTTATCTTTAAATGCTCGTTATCGTCAAGCTCATGGTATTGAAACAGAAATTGGAAAAGATGGATACAATGGAGCCGATGTTAAAGAAAAAGGATATGAATTAGCTAAACAATATCCAAATCAATATTTAGAACCTACTAAAGAAAATATTGAATTCTTTAAAAAAGAAGGAATTCGTTTTGAATTAGATAAAATTAAAGAACATTTGGCACAATATCGTGTTTCTTTTGATATTTGGTCAAGTGAACAAGCGATTCGTGATGATGGAAAAATGGATGCTGCTTTAAAAGTTTTAGGTGAAAAAGGATATACTTACGAATCTGAAGGAGCATTATGGTTTAAAACAACTGAATTTGGTGATGATAAAGACCGTGTTTTAAGAAAACAAGATGGATCTTATACATATTTAGTTCCTGATATTGCTTATCATAATGATAAATACCAAAGAGGATATGATGTTATTGTTGACTTCTTTGGTGCGGACCACCATGGATATATTCCACGTTTAAAAGCTTCTATGAGTGCATTAGGAAATGATCCAGATAAATTGAATGTTGATATTATTCAAATGGTTCGTTTAGTTAATGATGGTGTAGAAATGAAGATGAGTAAACGAGAAGGAAATGCGACAACAATCAATGAATTGTGCGATAGCGTTGGTGTTGATGCAGCTCGTTATTTCTTCGTTCAAAGAGCATTGGATTCTCATTTAGATTTTGATATTGAATTGGCTAAGAAAAAATCAAACGAAAATCCAGTTTATTATGCTCAATATGCACATGCCAGAATGTGTTCCATTCAAAAACAGGCACAAGATATTGAATTGGCAACGTCTTATGATTTGTTAGTGGATGAAAAAGAAATTGAATTAATGAAGACTCTACAAGAATTTAACAAAGTGATTGTGGACACCGCAAAATCTCGTCAAGTTCATAGAATGTGTCATTATATTCAAAATTTAGCGTCAAAATTCCATAGTTTCTACAATGCTTGTAAAGTTATTGATCGAGACAATTTAGAATTAAGTGCGCAAAGATTAGCTTTAGTAAAAGCCACTCAAATTGTTTTAGCAAATGCATTGGATTGCATAGGAGTTGAAGCAGTTGAATCAATGTAATTTTTTTAAGGAGTTTTATTATGAAAAAATCAATGATCGATGTCGCTCTTGATGTTTTAAAAGAGCAAAAACAACCTATGTCTTTTATTAATCTATGGACAGAAGTAAGTAAACAAATGGGATTTAATGAATCACAATTTGAAGACAATATCGCACAATTTTATACAGACTTATCAATTGATGGGCGTTTCTTCAGTATGCCTCAAAATACTTGGGATTTAAAGAGTCGTCATACTTTATCGGAAAGCGTAATGGATACAGATTCTATTTCAATTGAAGATGAAGATGATGTTGAAGAATTAGAAGAAAACGAGTAATTATCATTTTTTCTTCATTTTAGGTGTGTATTATAAAATGAAGAAAGGAGAAGGAATGTGCAATAAAGATGCGTATGCATCTTTTTTTTATGATAGAATAAGTGCGAGGTATAAAATATGTTTAAAAGTATAAAATATGTAATTAAAGAAAATTATTCAAATTTATATCGTATTTATAGTATTTCTAAATATGAATTATTAGCCGATATGCGAGATACAAAATTAGGATTGTTTTGGAACTTTGCATCTCCTGCCATTAATTTATTAACATATTGGTTTGTCTTTGGAATTGTCATGGAACGAAAAGCTGTCGATGGTATTCCCTTTTTTAATTGGATGTTAGCTGGAATGGTTGTCTGGTTTTTTGTTCGTCCTTGTATTGTCGATGGATGTAATGCGATTTTTTCGCATGCCAAAGTGATATCAAAAATGAAATTTCCTGTCAGCGTTTTACCGGCTACTGTAGTTTTAAAAGAATTATTTAATCATCTTTGTTTAATGATTGTCTTATTTGTAATTTTCATGTTTCAAGGATATACGCCTAATATTCACTGGCTAGGATTAATTTATTATTGTTTCTGTGCCGTTGCCTTTAGTTTATCTGTCACAATGGTATTATCTGTTTTAAATATGATTGCTCGTGATACAAAGAAATTTGTGAGTTCTATGATGCGTTTATTATTATATTTAACACCTATTTTATGGCCATTGTCACGCTTTGATTCGATTCCTTTACTAACAACTATTATGAAAATCAATCCTATTTATTATATTGTATGCGGCTATCGCGATTGTTTCTTTTACCATCAAGGATTTTTAGCTTATCAAAATCAAGCAATTTGTTTTTGGATTATTACCATAGCTTTATTTGCGTTTGGTAGTGTATTGATGTATAAATTTAAAGCGAAGTTCGCAGATTTAATCTAAGGTGGTGAAGCTATGGAAGAATATGCAGTTATTTTTGATCACGTTTCAAAAATCTATAGTTTAAAATCAAATGACAAAAAACAAAAAGGCAAAAGATTCTATGCCCTTAAAGATATTAGTTTTAAAATTCCTAAAGGTGAAGTTGTTGGTGTTTTAGGTACAAATGGATCAGGTAAATCAACGATGTCTATTATTTTATCGGGTATTTCGCAACCAGAACAAGGAACGATTACCGTTAATGGACAACAAGCATTGATTGCCATCAACACAGGTTTAAATCCTCAATTAACGGGATTAGAAAACATCGAATTAAAAGGGGCTTTACTTGGTTTACGGAAAAAAGAAGTACAAAAAATTATTGATGGTGTTATTGAATTTGCCGAATTAGGTGATTTCTTATATCAACCCGTTAAGAAATATTCATCAGGAATGAAATCACGACTAGGTTTTTCAATTAACTTAGCTTTAGACCCTGATATTATGATTGTCGATGAAGCTTTATCGGTTGGAGATAAACGCTTTGCGCAAAAGTGTATTGATAAAATGACAGAATTAAAAAATAGTGGAAAAACCATTATTTTCATTTCCCATTCACTTCCACAAGTTGTTTCTTTTTGTGATACGGCAATTTGGCTTGAAGGTGGTATGTTGAAAGAATACGGTGACATTAATGTGGTAGCGGATCACTATGACAAGTATGTTAAAGAATTAAGTGCACTTTCGAAAAAGGAACAAAAGAAAATTTTAAATAAAAAATTTGAAGAAAGAATTATTAAAGAAGAAAAGAAAGAATCGTTTATTAATCGATTATTTGAAAGGTAGGATTTTATGAAAACAGTAATAACATATGGTACTTTTGATTTATTTCACATTGGACATTTAAATCTTTTAAAAAGAGCAAAAGAATTAGGAGATTATTTAATTGTAGCTGTGAGTTCAGATGATTTTAATGCTTTAAAAGGAAAGAAATGTAAAATTAAAGACACAGATCGTATGGCAATTGTTGAAGCTATTAAATATGTTGATAAAGTGATTCCAGAAACAAGTTGGGAACAAAAAATTGAGGATGTTAAAAAATATAATGTCGATGTATTTGTGATGGGAGATGACTGGAAAGGAAAATTTGATTTTCTAAAAGATTATTGTGAAGTTGTTTATCTTCCAAGAACAGAAGGAATTAGTACAACCCAATTGAAAGAAGAATTGAAACAATAGGAGGCTTTATATGTTATTAAGTATCGTTGTTCCTTTTTATAAATATAAAAACTATTTAAATGAGTGTCTAGACTCTCTTTTAAATAGTTCTTTTCATGATTTTGAAACGATTTTAGTGTTAGATCACAATGAAGAAAACATTGATGATTTACTTCAAACATATTCTTCATTAAATATTCGTGTGATTCATAATGAAAAACACGGTGTTGCGAGTTCTCGAAATGCGGGTATTAAAGCTGCTAAAGGAAATTATATTTACTTTTTAGATAGTGATGACTATGTATTAAAAGATACTTTATATTTATTATCAACATGTATTACAAATCAAGACATTGTATATGGACAAGTAAATAATACTTGGAACAATATGGCAAATTACTTAGAAAAACAAGCTAAGAAATTAGAAAATCTTGATGACGAAGAAGTTGAAATGAAAGAAATGGAATCGCAACAAAAAATTCAAGATTTCATTAGTCAATATAATCAACCTGAATCCACTTTATTGGCGTATTATCATATGTTCAAAAAGAAAAGAGGTTCTAATAATATAACTGTTCTATCTCATGCGTATTCAAGAACGTTCTTATTAGAAAACAACATTGAATTTAATGAAAGTTTGACATATTATAGTGATTTTCCATTTATTATTGAATGTTTATCAAAAGCGAAAACATTTAATGGATGTTTAGATGCGATTTATGTTAAGAGAAGACACAATGATCCTATTAACTATCCAGCACTTAGACAAGAAGAAAATGAAGGAAGATTCTATGAAAGAATGAATTCATATGAATTGTCCTATAAAAAGACCAATAATGAAATTCTTACCGAAATGATTGATTATAAAATTATTAATTATTATTTCCGTCATTTCGTAAAACGATTAAGAAGAAGTGAAAAACCAGAATGGAAAAATGAATATTTCAATCGTTTTAGTGAAGTCATGAATTTAGTCAGTGATAAAGCTATTTCAAAGTATTCTAAAGAAAAACAAAAAATGATTGCGTCTTTAAAAAATAAAGACTTAAATAAGACTTTAAAATTAGTGCGTACATTCTTGGGTAAAAAGAAATTAAAGAATATGACACATAATAAGAATACGATGTTTAAATTAGCTTATTATCATGTATATTTGAAAAAACCAATTTTAAAGAATGTCGTTTTATTTGAAACATTTAATGCGAAGAATTATTCTGATTCTCCTAAATATATTTATGAATACTTGGCTTCTCATTATGGAGACCAATATGAATTTGTATGGGCATTGAATAATGGGGCTAAACCCAAATATGGAGGTAAAGTAGTAAAGCGTTTCTCTTTTGAATATGCGTATTACTTAGCTCGTGCTCAATATTTAGTCTTCAATGTTCGTCCACCTCTTTGGTATCGTAAACGAGAAGGACAAACGTTCTTGGAAACATGGCATGGAACGCCTTTAAAACGTCTTGTGTTTGATCAAGAAGAAGTAACAGCAGCTTCTCCTAAATATAAACAACAATTCTATAAACAAAGAAAAGATTGGGATTATTTAATTAGTGCTAATGATTTTTCAACAGAAACATTTGCACGTTGTTTTATGTATGAAGGAGAAATCTTGGATATAGGATATCCTCGTAATGATATTTTATATGCTCCGAATAAAGAAGAATTGGCAGTTGAAATTAAAAAGAAATTAAATATCCCATTGGATAAAAAAGTAATTTTATATGCACCAACTTGGCGTGATGATGAATACTATGGAAAAGGACAATATAAATTTGAACTTCAACTGGATTGTAAAATGTTGAAAGAAAAAATTGGAAATGAATATGTATTGTTGTTAAGAACGCATCAATATATTTCAGATCGATTGGATACAACGGGATTAGAAGGATTTGCGATAAATGTATCTCAATATGATGATATTTCGGAATTGTATTTGATTAGTGATATTTGTATTACGGATTATTCTTCGGTATTCTTTGATTTCGCAAACTTAAAACGACCTATTTTATTCTATACATATGACATTGAAAAATATAAAAATCAATTAAGAGGTTTCTATATCGATATGACAAGTGAAGTACCTGGTCCTTTACTATATACAAATGAAGAAGTATTATATGCGATTGAACATATTGATGAAGTCGAACAACAATATAGTGAACGCTATCAACAATTCTATGATCGTTTCTGTCATTTAGATGATGGAAATGCGTCTAAGCGATGTGTAGAAAGAGTATTTTTAAATAAGAAGGACTAAACATGATTAAATGGATTAAAAAAATTGTTCATAAATGCATTGTGATTTTTAATCGATTAATTTATCGTCTTATACCTGTTGATGACCATACGATTTTATTTATTGCCTTCCATGGAAGAGGATATTCCGATAATCCTAAGGCCATTCATCAAGCTATGATGAAAGATGATCGTTTTAAGGATTATAAATTTGTATGGGCAATAAAACATCATAAAAGTAAAAATTTAGATATTCCGAATGCGAAAATCATCGAATACTTTAGTTTGAGTTATTTCTATTATTTAGCGCATTCGAAAATTTGGGTAGTAAACTGTAAGTTACCTGGATATGTATTAAAAAAGGAAAATCAGATTTATCTACAAACATGGCATGGAACACCATTAAAGCGATTAGCTCATGACATTGTCTTAAGCGAAGATGCAACGTTCTATCGTTCACAAATGGATGCAGCAAGTATGTATAAAACATATGACGTTGATGTAGCTCGTTATAACTACATGATTTCACCCAATGCCTTTTGTTCTAAGATTTTTCCAAGTGCATTTGCCATTGATCCAAGTAAGTTAATTGAAACGGGATATCCAAGAAATGATGTGTTATCGCATATTAATGAACAAGATGTGATGAATAAGAAAAAAGAATTACATCTTCCTTTAGATAAAAAAGTCATTTTATATGCACCAACATGGCGTGATAATTCCTATGTTGCCCAAGGATACACATTCCAATTAAAAGCAGATTTTAGAAAGTGGAAAGAAATATTAGGTGATGATTACATTGTTTTATTTAAACCACATTATTTAATTATTAATTCTTTTAAAGAAGATGAACAATTAAATGGTTTTCTATATTCAATGGATGCGACTATGGACATTGCACAATTATATGAATTATCTGATATTTTAATTACTGATTATTCTTCTGTTTTCTTTGATTATGCGATATTAAATCGTCCTATTTATTTTTATATGTATGATTTAGAAGAATATGCTCAAGATTTACGAGGATTCTATCTAGATATTCATAAAGATTTACCAGGAAAGATTTATCGTAATGAAGAGGATTTATTAGTTGATTTAAAGAATAATGTCTTTGATTATGAACACTTAAAAGAATTTAATGCGTATTTCAACAACAAAGAAGATGGAAATGCTTCAAAGCGTGTTATTGATATTCTTTATAAGGAGATTAACCATGGGGTTAAGTAAAATAATCTTAAATATTGCACTACGTATTTTAGATGTCTTAACATTCTTTGTGAAACAAGATTCTAAACGAATTACGTTTGTTTCTTTGACACAAAGTGAATTAAGCTCGGATTTTAAAAAGATAAATGATTTATTGGATTCAGATGAATTTCATATTCATTATAATTTGATTGAATTTGAGTCGAATTTATTAGGACAACTTAAATATTTCTTTAATTGTTTAAAACAATTAATTGATTTAAAGAAATCAAAATTAGTTATTTTAAATGATAATAACTATGTTGTTTCTTTTTTTAAACCAGAACAAACAAAGGTACTACAAATATGGCATGCTCCAGGTGCTGTTAAAAAATTTGGAAATCAAATAAAAAGGAAGTATCCAATTCAAAATTATGACTATGTTATTTGTAATAGTGAATATTGGAAAGCCATTTATAGTGAATGTTTTAATGTAAAAGAAGAACAAGTAATAGTAACGGGTTTACCTAGAATGGATGATTTATTAAAAGATACAACAAGTGATTTTTATATTCGTCATCCAGAGTGTAAAAATAAAAAACTAATATTATATGCACCTACGTTTAGAGGAAATATAATAGATGGTTTAAAGAGTGTTTGCATGGATTTTGATCAGTTACATTTAAATGAAGATGAAATCCTTCTTTGTAAGTTTCATCCTTTATTAAAGGACATGGAAATTAATCATAAACAAGTCATTAATGTATCCAAAGAAGATTTATATGATTTAATGAAAGTAAGTCATTTATTGATTTCGGATTATTCTTCTGTATTCTTTGATTATTGTTTATTAGAAAAACCAATGATTGCCTTTGTACCAGATTATGAATCATATGAAAAACAAATTGGATTTAATATTGATTTGTATTCTGATTTTGATGGTCCAATTTGTACAAATGAACAACAATTAAATGAAGTCATTCACTGTGATTTAAAAATTGATTCACAATTTCAAAGAAAGTTTGTAGAGTATACTGATGGTATGAATTCTTATCGAGTTGTGAATTTGATTAAACAAATTATGAATCATTAAAAAAAGATGGAATTTTATTATTTTCCATCTTTTATTTGTTGCATTTTACGATCCAATTCCTGACAAATTTTTGAACAAATATAAAGTTCATTATCGATTTCATTTAAGCGTTCTTGTGGTAAGTCTTTTTTATAGCGTATTTTATGTTCTAGACTCGCCCAAAAATCCATTGCGATAGTACGAAATTGAACTTCAACTTTTACCCATTTCTTTTCATTGGCAAGAAAAATAGGAATTTCAATAATTAAGTGTAAAGAACGATATCCATTTGGCTTCGCATTTTGAATATAATCTTTTTTTTCAATGAGTCTTACGTCATCTTGTTTTAAAAATAAATGAGCTAAATTATAAATATCTTCTTCAAATGAACAAATAATACGAACACCAGCTATATCAAATAAATTTGTTTCCATTGATGATACCGACAAAGGAAGATTACGTCGTTCTAATTTTTTGACGATACTTTCTTCTTTTTTTATACGAGTATGAATGGATTCAATGGGGTTACGATCAGCTAAAATAGAAAAGTTTTCACTTAATACTTTAAATTTTGTTTCAACTTCCATTAAAGCACATCGATAATATGACATACTTTGTTTGATTTGTTGTTCGATTTGGTCTTCACTTTGATTGGAATCGTATTTTGCGAATACTTCTGCCATATTCATTTTTAAATCACCGCTTGCATTGTAACATAGTTTTATTATTTTTTAAATTGACAAATATGATGTCAATTTAAAAAATAATATATAGTTGTAATCAGAAATAGATTGTTCATGTTATAATAAGGCGGCAGAGGTAAATATGACAAAAGAAGAATTCATTAGTGCTTGTAAGCAAGCAAATATCACTTTAACAGAAAAACAAATTCATCAATTTGAATTGTACAAAGATTTATTATTGGAATGGAATGAAAAAATGAATTTAACAGCCATCACCAAAGAAGAAGAAATATGGGAAAAACACTTCTATGATTCGATTTATCCTTTCTTCAATTGTGAAATCAATTCAATGTGTGATGTAGGATCTGGTGCGGGTTTTCCAGGTATTCCAGTAAAAATTGTTTTTGATTCGATTCATTTAACAATCGTTGAGCCGTTACAAAAAAGGTGTCGCTTTTTAGAAGAAGTCAAAAAACAACTTCATCTTGAAAATGTTGAAATTAAAGCTGAACGAGCAGAGGATTTTGTGAAAAATCATCGTGAACAATATGATTTAGTAAGTGCTAGAGCGGTTGCGAAACTTTCTATTTTATTAGAGCTTTGTGTTCCACTTGTGAAAGTGAATGGTCTTATGGTTGCTTTAAAGGGAAAAAATGGAAAACAGGAATTAGAAGAGGCTCAAAAAGCAGTTTCAATTTTAAGTCTTGATCTTGAAAAAGAAGAGATATTTCATTTAGATGATGAAGCAACAAGAATGAATTTTTATTTTAGAAAGAAAAAGAGTACGCCTTTAAAATATCCTAGAGCGTATGGACAAATAAAGAAAAAGCCATTGGGGGAGTAATATGGGAAAAATAGTTGCTATTTCAAATCAAAAAGGTGGCGTTGGAAAGACAACAACAGCCATTAATTTATCAAGTGGTCTTTCTTATATGCAAAAGAAAGTCTTATTAATTGATTTGGATTCACAAGGAAATGCATCAACGGGTTTGTCTGCTATTAGAGAACAAGGACAAAATACAATTTATTCGGTTTTATTTGAGAATTGTCCGATTGAACAAGCTATCGTTCATTTGGATTCACCAAATATTGATATGTTACCAGCTAATTTAACTTTAGCAGGAGCGGATATTTTGATGGATCAAGAAAATGACAAAGAAATGTTTTTAAAGAATGCGGTGGCACCAATCAAAGATCAATATGATTATATTATTATTGATTGTCCTCCTTCACTTGGACTACTAACAACCAATGCCCTTACAGCAGCGGATAGTGTTTTAATTCCAGTGCAATGTGAATACTATGCTCTTGAAGGGGTAACTCAATTGTTGATGACAATTCGTTTAGTTCAAAAAACAACGAATCCTAAATTAAAAATTGAGGGATTGGTTATGACTATGTATGACATTCGTACAAAATTGAGTATGGAAGTTTCACAAGATGTACGTCAAACTTTTGGAAAATTAGTTTATCAGAGTTATATTCCAAGAAATATTAAATTATCAGAAGCACCAAGCCGTGGACAATCTATTTTTGAATACGATGTAAATAGTTCAGGGGCTAAATCTTATGGTGATTTAACACAAGAATTTGTAAGACGAAACGAGGAATAACATGGATAATAAAAAATTAGGAAAAGGTCTTTCTTCTATTTTTGGTGAAGATGTCGCAAAGGTTTTAGATGATATTCAAAATGGTGATGTTCAAACCGAAAAACAAGAACAAAAGAAAATTGATATCACGCAAATTCGTCCTAATCCATATCAACCACGAAAAGTATTTGATCAAGAAGCATTAAAAGAATTAAGTGATTCGATTGCACAACATGGGGTATTCACACCGATTTTAGTTAAAAAAGGAATTCGTGGATATGACTTAATTGCTGGGGAACGTCGTTTGCGTGCTTCCAAAATGGCGGGATTAGAAGAAATTCCGGCTATCATTGTTGATTTTGATGACCAACAAATGATGGAAATTGCTTTATTGGAAAACATTCAAAGAGAGGATTTAAATGTTATCGAAGAAGCAAAGGCATATGAAAATTTAATTAATCGTTTTCAATATACGCAAGAACAATTAGCTCATCGAGTTGGTAAATCAAGAGAACATATTACCAATACGCTTCGTTTATTAAAGTTACCAGAACAAGTTCAAGAATATGTTGTGAATAAACAATTATCAATGGGACATGTTCGTGCTTTATTGTCTTTAAAAGATGAAGATCGTATTTTAAAAACAGCGCAAAAAGCTATTGATCAAAATTTATCGGTTCGAAAAGTTGAGCAATTGGTAAAAGATATCAATAATCCAAAGGTACCTGAAAAAAATCCAGAGGATATTTATTTAAAAGATATAAAAGTTAAATTAGAGGAATTTTTCAAAACAAATGTAAGTGTATCAAATCATTCTATTTCTATTCATGTTGAAGATAAAGAAGATATGAATCGTATTTTAGAGATGCTTCATTTAGTTGAGGATTAATTCCTCTTTTTTATTGAATTGCGTATGGATTAAGTCTATAATCGAATTTGTTGTTTAAGAGGTATGAACAAAATATGAAAAAAATAAAGTTTTTTGTGGTATTAAATCTAGGATTGTTTTTAACAGCTATTGGAATTGCGATATTTAAAACACCAAATCATTTTGCCTTTGGAGGAACATCTGGTATTTCTATTATCTTAGCAACTTTATTTCCTCGTTTTAATGTAGGAAGCTTTATGTGGTTAGTAAATGGAATATTAGTTGTATTGGGATTAATTTTCTTAGGAAGAAAAACAATGGGATGGACGATTTATTCTTCATTTGCACTTTCTTTTTATGTAAGTTTAATCGAAAAAGTAATTGTATTATCAGCCCCATTGACAAATGATACATTCTTGGAACTATGGTTTGCGGTTATTTTACCAGCAGTTGGTTCTGCACTTGTATTTAATGTAGGAGCAAGCACAGGAGGAACAGATATTGTAGCGATGATTTTACATAAATATACTTCTTTAGAAATCGGAAAAGCATTAATGGTTTCGGATTCAATCATTGTATTAATCGCAGCTTATTTATTTGGTCCTGCAACTGGTTTATATTGTATTTTAGGTCTTATTTTAAAGGGAACATTAGTTGATAGTGTGATTGAAAGCTTTAACTTACGAAAAGTTTGTACTGTTGTGACAAGTAAACCGGATCCAATTAAGAATTATATTATTGAAGTGTTACATCGTTCAGCAACGGTTGAACAAGCAACAGGTGCTTATACAGATGAAGAAAAAACAATTTTAATTACAGTATTAACAAAAAGAGAAGCTATGTTGTTAAGAAACTTTATTCACCAAAGCGATGAAAAAGCATTTATTACGATTGTTAATAGTTCAGAGATTATTGGAAAAGGATTTAGAGGAGCGGTTTAGAAAACTAAACCGTTTTTCTTTTTTTTCATTTCGTATATAATATGAAGCATATTGCGAATATAAAAAATAATAGCGCCAGGACTACTATGTAGTTGACGAGGACCAAGTTAATCGAAAGATTCGGCGGATGACTTGGAGGCTTGATACAGTCTGTAGTAAATGATAAAACCGATTTGTGAAAATCGAACAAATTCATTGAGTATCTTCGCAATATTAGTGGAGGTGTTTTGAATGTGTGGAATTGTTGGTTTTAACGGAAACCACCAAGCAGCTCCAATTTTATTAGATGGACTGACAAAATTGGAGTATCGAGGATACGATTCAGCTGGAATCGCAATCCAAAATCAAGGAGAAGTTCAAGTCGTTAAAGTGAAAGGTAGATTAAATGTTTTAAAAGAAAAAACAAATAATGGCTTGGCTTCAAAAGGGACATGTGGAATAGGACATACGCGTTGGGCTACACATGGAAAGGCAAATGAAATCAATGCCCATCCTATGGTTTCTTATCACAAAGAAGTTGTGGTTGTGCACAATGGAATTATTGAAAATTATCAAGAATTAAAAAATCGCTTAGTTTTAAAAGGATACGAGTTTTATTCACAAACAGATACTGAAGTTGTAACGAATTTAATTGAATATTATTATTTAAAATATAAAGATCCTTTACAAGCTTTATCAAAAACAATGATGCTGATTCGTGGTTCTTATGCCTTAGCCATTTTATTTAAAGGCTATGAAGATAAAATATATGCGATTCGTAAAGATAGTCCTATGATTTTAGGAATATCAGAGAATGAGTCTTATTTGGCAAGTGATGTCCCTGCTATTTTAAAATATACGAATAATGTATATTATATTGATAATTTAGAATTAGCTTGTTTAGAAAAAGGAAAGATTCTTTTTTATAATTTAGATGGAGAAACAATAGAAAAAGAATGTACGTCAATTCAACTTGATAGTCAACAAGCACAAAAAGATGGATATGAACATTTTATGATGAAGGAAATCTATGAACAACCTAAAGCAGTTCAAGATACTTTAAATCAATTTATAAAAAATAATAAAATTCAAATTGATGCATTAAATCAATTAGACATTGAATCCATTTCTCAAATTTACTTTGTCGCATGCGGATCCGCCTGGCATGTAGGCAAAGTCTGTGAATATATAATGGAAGACATATGTAAAATTCCTGTTCGTACTGAATTGGCATCTGAATTTCGATACCGTAATCCTTTATTAAATAAAAACGATTTAGTGATTGTGATTTCTCAATCAGGAGAAACAGCAGATAGTCTAGCTGCCTTACGACTTGCCAAAGAAAAAGAAATTAAAACATTGGCGATTGTTAATGTTGTTGCTTCTTCGATTGCACGAGAAGCGGATTTTGTTTTATATACATTAGCGGGATTAGAAATCTCAGTTGCGACGACTAAGGCTTATAGTGCACAATTAATTATGGGATATTTATTAGCTGTCCAATTTGCCTTTGTTCGTAAAACAATTGATTCGAATTTATATCATTATTATATTGAGGAAATAAAGAGTCTTCCTGAAAAAATCGAAAAGACATTGGAAAATAAGGAACGTTTACAATGGTTTGCGTCTAAATTTGCCAATGCTAAGGATATCTTTTTCATTGGAAGAGGACTAGATTATGCGATTAGTTTAGAAGGTAGTTTAAAATTAAAAGAAATTAGCTATATTCATTCAGAATCCTATGCTGCCGGGGAACTAAAACATGGAGCTATTTCTTTAATTGAAAAGAACACTTTAGTCATTGGTATTTGTACACAATCGAATTTATATGAAAAAACAATGAGTAATATGGTGGAATGTAAAGCTAGAGGAGCTTACTTAATGGGTGTTGCCCCTCATGGACTTTATAAAATAGAAGATACAGTAGATTTTGCGACATATATTCCTAAAGTCGATGAACATTTTATAGGATCATTGGCTATCATTCCGTTACAGTTATTAGCTTATTATATTAGTGTAGCAAAAGGATTAGATGTAGATAAACCAAGAAACTTAGCTAAATCAGTAACAGTTGAATAAAAAATCAAACCTCCTTGAGAAGGAGGTTATTTTAATACGTTTTTACGAATATACTTAATTGTTTCATCTAGGCCGTGTTGCGATAAATAAGATAATAAAGAATAAATTAATTGATCGGTTTCAGGGTGAATTAAGATATGATCTCTTCCTTTTTCGTAGTATTCTAAAGCACTAGAGTCTGTGTACTTATCTTTTTGATAAATCATACTTGCTGCTACACGATCACAAAACATTTCTACGACATAATTGGCTGGCATTTTACAAGCGTAGATTCCATCTTTTCCAAAATCTAACCAATACTCCCAATGATGCTTGTTTCTTCCTTTATGATGAAGCCAACCTAAAGAATATCCTTTTTCTTCTTTTTCAGCATCGATAGGAGAACGA
>NZ_JBJEEX010000023.1:0-15390 GCF_051873495.1 Floccifex sp. | reverse complement strand
AATGAAGCTTCAATTTCTTAAAAATTAGCTTGATTTATATTATCTAATTTTTTTATTAAGTTTTTTTGAATCAATAGAAAATCTATAAAATTCGTTCTAAAATAAAGACATGAACTATCAATTTACTTTAGCTTCTAAAAATGAAATCCAAGCTATCTTCCATTTATATGAACAACGAGTTCAATGGATGGATAACAAAAATATCCAACAATGGAATACAACCTATTACTTAGAAGCCTATCCAATCGATTATTATTACGACCAACAAATTAATAAATGTTTATATGTATTAAAAAACCAAGAAAAGATTAAAGGAGCGGTTTGTTTATTTGAAAACGATGAAAGATGGCCTAATCAAGTAAATGCTTATTATATTCATAATCTAGTGACTGATATAAATGAAAAAGGAGCTGGTAAAGTCATTCTTTCAAATATTGAACAAATGGCAATTCAAAACAATAAACAACGCCTTCGTTTGGATTGTGCTATTGATAACAAGTTTTTAAATCAATACTATGAACGTCTTGGTTATAAAATTGCAGGCACATGCCAAGAAGGATGTTATCAAGGAAATTTAAGAGAAAAAAAATTAGGAAGTGATTAATATGACCGATTGGATTTTGAATACATTTTGTATCGTTGTTATTCCTATAGTCCTAATTTTATGTGGTTTATTTATGTGGAAGTCTTGTCCTAAAAAAATCAATGGATTGATTGGATATCGTACAACTCGTTCCATGATGAATCAAGACACATGGACTTTTGCGAACATGTATTGTGGACAACTTTGGTGGAAAATGGGTTGGTGTATGTTGATAGGAGCCGTAATCATTCAAACCATTACTTATTCTTTCAATCAAAAACTATTTAACATCATCAGTCCCATTATCATGGCTTTAGAATTTGTTGTAATGTTCTGTTCTATTTCCATGACCGAAAAAGCCCTCAAAGAACATTTCACCGAAGATGGAAGACGAAAATAAGGAGATTTTATGGCAATTCAAATAAAAACAGATTTATGTATCGGATGTGGAGAATGTATCAAACATTGTCCTATTCCTGATGAACCTATTACTTTAACTAAAAAATCATTTTTAAGTAAAAAACAAGTCGCAATACTAAATAATGAATCTGAATGCATTGAATGTGAAAACTGCATTCTTCATTGTCCTGTACAAGCGATTTTCTTATAGGGATAGAATATGAAACTTATTTATAAAGGAAAATTTAATGGAAATCCTGATAGTTTACCTCACGGTGAACATAAAGAAGGTGCAGTAAAATTTAAAGAAATTGATGATCCTAAAAAACTTGGATTGATTATGAATGTTCTTTCTATTTTCTTATTAATTTTTCTAGAAGGATTATGTGCTATTAGAAGTGGCATTGTATTCAATGTCTTCGGTGCTCTATTGGCTCTTTTATCGATGTTTCCTCATGAATTTTTACATGCGATTTGTTTTAAAAAAGAAGTCTATTTATATACCAATTGGAAACAAGGAATGTTGTTTGTGATAGGATGTGAAGATATGAGTAAAACAAGATTCATATTTTTATCTTTACTTCCTAATTTTGTCTTTGGCATTATTCCCTTATGCATTTATTTTATCAATCCTCAGTATTCTATTTTAGGAACACTTGGTGTCTTTGCGACAACAATGGGAATTGGTGATTACTATAATGTATTCAATGCCTTAACACAAATGCCAAAGGGTGCTCGAACTTATTTATATAAATTTAATTCGTATTGGTATATACCATAAAAGGTGATAGTCAACTATCACCTTTTAAAACATTAATCTTTTGTGAGTTCTAGCACACGATTAATTGCGGCATCAATATTATCCATGAAATTATCACGACCAATTCGATCTACATATCCAGCTTTTTCTAATGCTTTCATTGGTTGGGCATTCACATGTGATAAAATAAGTGTTACGTTTTTTTCTTTACATTCTTCAAATAAAGATTCAATCGCATTCATTGCTGTAACATCAATAGCTGGTACAGAACGCATTCGTAGTATTAAAGATTTTGTGTATTGTTTCGTTGTGATTTTTCCAATGACATCGGCTGCACCAAAGAACAATGGGCCTTCAATTTCATAGACACGAACACTTTCAGGAAGATTACATAATTCTTCTTCATCGTCATATCGCCATGATCGAACATCGGTTTCATCACTCATTCGTTTCATAAATAATAGACATGCCAACAACATACCGATTTCAATGGCTACAACTAAATCAAATACAATTGTTAGTCCAAAAGTGACAATCAATACAGCTACATCGCTTTTAGGTGCTGTTTTTAATAAATTCACAAATGTTTTCCATCCACACATGTTATAGGCAACCATAAACAAGATAGCCGCAATGCATGGCATTGGAATTAAAGCAGCATAAGGCATAAGTACTACTAAAACAAGAACTAAAACTAAGGCATGAACCATACCAGCAACTGGTGTTCTTCCTCCGTTTTTAATATTGGCAGCTGTTCGAGCAATCGCTCCTGTAGCTGGAATTCCTCCAAATAGACCACTTGCGACGTTTCCTAATCCTTGTCCAATTAATTCCATATTCGAATCGTGTTTTCCATTAATCATTCCATCAGCTACAACACAAGACAATAGTGATTCAATTGCAGCTAAAATCGCAATGGTAAAAGCATCGGATACACTATTGGAAATAATTTCAAAATTAATGGTTGGTAAATGGAAAGATGGTAATTTGTTACTGATTGTATATAAATCACCAATCGTATTCACATTTAAATTTAAGAATTGCACTAAACAAATTCCTACAAGAACAGCAACCAAGGATCCTGGTATTTTTTCAGTAATCTTAGGCATCACAATTAATACCACTAAACAAATCAATCCCACTAATAAAGCTTCTACATTTATAGTATTAAAACCAGCGATAAACGCTTCAAGTTTTTCCATTGTTTCAATCACTGGCATTCCACTTGGATAGACAACTCCAAAGAAATCTTTTAATTGTCCAATGACAATCGTAACCGCAATTCCCGCTGTAAATCCGGTTGTGATGGTAAAAGGAATAAACTTAATCAAGCTTCCTAGTCTACACATTCCCATAATCACTAAAAAGATTCCGGCCATAATCGTAGCAACCACTAAGCCATCAAAACCATTTTTAGCAACAATCCCAGCTACAATGGTCGCAAAAGCGGCCGTAGGACCAGCAATTTGTACTTGGCTTCCTCCAAATGCCGAAATCACAAATCCCGCAACAATGGCTGTATAAATTCCTTGTTCAGGTTTCACTCCACTAGCCAAAGCTAGAGCAATTGATAAAGGCAAAGCAATAATAGCGACAATTACTCCTGCTACTACGTCTTTACAAAATTGTTCTTTTGAATAATGTTTCAATGTTTTAAACAACATTGGTTTCATTTTTTCCATATTCTCTCCTTCAAAGCGTATTTATTATACATAAAAAATTGAAACTGAGTATTGTTTTTTTTACATAACTTTGTATATTAAGCTTATGAATATCATTACTAAATATAGAATCCTTCACTATTTCCATAAAATAATATAATCGATGAAACGAGTGCTATTCGTATGGATTCAATCAATGTGGATGTACTTGTAAAAGATGAATGGTTAATCAAACACAATGATTCTTATTATTTAAATATTTTAGTTTATCAGTGGCGTATGAAATATCGTTATATACAATTGATAGGCATTCTGTTATTAATTATTTTATTTTTCCTATATGCTTTTAAAAATTATGTGTTTTTTAGATATCGATATTAACTAAAAAAGGAGCCCTGGCTCCTTTTGTTCGTATATTTAAATTAGATGCATCAATTCTATTTTCTGTTTTTCTTTTTAATTTTCTTTTTAGCTTGTTTTTCGTCTTCACCAATGACTCTTGTTTTCGCTAAGTAATCATGGATACTTCTTTGGGAAACGGTACCAAATACAAGCATACCCGAAATAATGGTAATAATTCCCCCAATGATTTCTAGATAATATTCCACATAGAAACCTGTTGCCAATGTCAACATTTGTCTAAAATAATTAGATACTACAATGGCTGAGCCTTCCAACAAAAATAATCCAATACCTTGACGAATTAATAATTGTTTAAAAGTAATGTTTCCATAATCTTCATTGTTCACAATTTTAATTTTCATCCAATGTTTTGCCAATGTTTGTCCTGGATATACTTTATATGGAACATAAATATAGTATATAAAGGCAACCACAATACATAAAATACCCGCTATATATGACCAATATTCTGGATATCCCATTCCCGGGAATACATATAGGTCACTAAACATGTCTGAGCTTCCTGTTACTAGGGCAAAGATTAATACGGCTGGAAATCCACAAATAATTCCTCCAATGGCCCAATCTAATACATAGGCAATAGCTCTTTTACTTACAGGAACCTTCACGGGTTCTTTGTCCATCCATTTTGTTAGTTTCATCCAAATCATTTGTAATTGATGCATAAAATCCTCCTATTATTTTGAATATAAATAATCCATCGCTAATTTAAATCTACGTAAACCTTCTTTTAATTTTGATTGTGGACAACCAATATTCATACGTAAATATTTTTTGCCCCCATAGACTTCGCCTTTCATTATACCAATTCCACCGACATTTACTAAAGCATCTTGAATTTGTTCGCTTGTATATGGAACATTGCGAGCATCAATCCATGCCAAGTATGTTCCATCTGGAATCGTAAATTTAAAGTCTGGTAATTCATTTTCGATGAAGTCATGTAAAATGTTCATATTTTCTTTAATGTGTTCATTTAATTGATCCACATAATCATCGCATTGTGTATATCCAATCATTGTGGCATACATTCCAAAAATACTAACAGAATTTAAGAAATCTTTTCTTCTTGTTTGTACTAAGAATTGTTCTCTAATTTCTTTATCTGGAATCATTAAATACGATCCAATTAATCCTGGTGTATTAAATGTTTTACTTGATGAGCTTGCCGTATATAGTTGATCATATTCATTTATATAAGACAATAAAGGAATGTTTTTATGATCTCCTATTTGAACGTCCATATGAATTTCATCGGAAATAATCTTAACTTGGTATTGTCTACAAATACCAACGATTCTATCCATTTCATCTTTTGTCCAGATTCTTCCTGTTGGATTGTGTGGTGAACACAATAATAACAATTGACAAGTTTGTGCTTGTTTTTCAAATTCATCAAAATCAATTTCAAAACGACCATTGCGATCCACTAAACGATTCGCAACTAATTTTCTATCGTTTTCTTGAATTACTGAATAAAAAGAATCATACATTGGTTCAAACGTAAGAACACTATCCCCTGGTTTTGATAATAAGCGAATCAATACCGATACAGAATACATTACCGTTGGACTATATAAAACCCAGTCTTCTTCTAAATCAGTGTCAAATTTTCTTTTATAGTAATTTGTAATAGAGGATTTGAAATCATGGTGATTCCATCTTGTGTATCCATAAATTTGGTGTTGAGATAGTTCTTGTATTTTTTCTGTAATTGGTTTAGGAATAATGAAATCGGTATCTGAAATCGAAAAAGGAATTAAATCTTTTTTATTGAACCGATCTTCAATGTAATCCCATTGTGTACAATACGTTCCTAAGCGATTATGAACTTCATTAAAATCATATTTCATTTATTTTTCCTCCAAAATGATATAATCTTTTGTCGTTTTATTCAATGGAACCCCAACACCATTTTCAATTAAAACATCGTCTTCAATGCGAATTCCACCTACTCCTGGTACATAAACACCTGGTTCGCATGACATCATCATACGATTTTTTAAAATGGTTTTACTTTGAGAATTTAAAGTTGGACCTTCTCCATCTTCACCAATTCCTAATCCATGTCCAAGTCCATGATTAAAATATTCACCATATCCTGCTTGTTCAATGACGGCTCTAGCAGCTGCATCCACATCACTGGCAACTGCTCCTTCTTTAATGGCGGCTAATCCAGCTAATTGTGCTTTTAATACTACGTCATAGATTTCTTTAATTTTGGGTTCTGGTTCTCCAATAAAACAAATACGCGTCATATCGGATTGATAGTTATTATATTGAATCCCAAAGTCAATCATGATAGGCTCATGGGCTTTTACTTTTCTTTGTGTAGGTCTTCCATGTGGTAAAGCCGTTCTTTCACCCGTTGCGATAATAGTATCAAATGACATTTGTTGGGCCCCTGCTTTAATAGAATAATATTGTACTAAGGCACTAATTTCATATTCTGTCATTCCCACATGAATGTGTTGAATGACTTCTTGATAGATTTCATCGGTAATGGCAATCGCCTCTTTCATTGCTTCAATTTCTTCGTCTTCTTTTAAGATTCTTAAATTGGCAATTTCACTATCTAATAAATGAATATCAAATCCCAATGCTTTAATTTGTTCATATTCTTTCGCTAAAATTTGATACGCTTCTACCCCTAAACTCTTACAACCTTTTTCTTTTAAAATTGATTCAACGGTCGCTAAATAGTTACGACCTGTTAAATGAGGATTATGTAAAATGATTTCTAGGTCGTGTTCTCTTTCTTTTGCTTCAGTAATATAGCGACCATCTACAATTAAGTAACCTTTTTCTTTTGTGATCAATACTTGGCATCCACTTCCTGTCATTGTATTCATCCATTTTTTAACGGTTTTACTTTTAATTAATAGGGCGTCTATATTTTCTTCTTTTAAAAATGCTTGGATTTTTTCAATTCTTTTTGCCATAATTTTCACCTCTTTAAAGAAAGGCAAGCCGAAGCTTGCCTTTTAAATATTAGAAGTCTAAGTCTAAATCTTCTAAGATAGCTGCATCTTCTGCGCTGATGTCAGCACTTGTATCATTAGCACCATAAGTTTTTTCATAAATTTTAACAAATGGATACCATAAAATAATAGATAAAATTAATTGTACAGCATTTACTGGAATAGACATGACGTCTAAGTTAGTTAAGAATCCTTCTAGGAATACTCCTACATATGGTGGAGTGAATGTTGAACATTTCATGATTCCGAAATATTGAGCCCATCCACCTAATGAACCAATAATACCACCACCAATTACGAATGGGATGAAGAATAATGGGTTCAATACGATTGGAGCACCAAATAAGATTGGTTCATTGATACCAAATAATGCTGGGATTAAGGCAACACGTCCAATTTGTTTTAACGCTTTATTCTTACTCATAAAGCACCAGAATACACATCCAATTGTAACACCTGTTCCAGTGAAGTTACCGAATGCTGATTCAGGACCTGGACAGTAGAAGTGCATTGCAGTTCCACCAGCTTGTACAGCAGCGATATTTTCAGCCAAGAATTGAGTTGAAATTGGGCTAGTAATTGGACTCAATACTGATGGGTGAATACCGAAGAAGAATAATAACGCTTGTAACATCTTCAAGAATGTATATGCGATTGGGTTGTCCATAGAACCTACTAATGGAGCAAAAATATTCGTGAAGATTAGAGGTGGCATTGTATGGAAAACATTTACACAAACAATACGTACAATTAAGAAGAAACCAATAACAATAACTGAAATAGGAATCATTTCGAATGAACGAGAAACGAAATCAGGTACTGAGTCTGGCATTTTAATTGTAAAGTTTTTCTTTTTACACCAACGGAATAATTCAACAGCAATAATAGCCGCAAACATAGCAGCGAATAAACCTTTAGGACCGAAGAAAGTTTTGCTGATTCCTCCATCTTCAGTGTATTCAACAACCATCATTAAGAAGGCGATGATTCCCATAGTCATTGAACCTGGAACGTCTTGTTTATATGAAGTTGCTAAGTGGTATGAAATAATTGCTGTAACGTAAAGTGACATTAAAGCCATACCTACGTTATATGGAATATAGATTATGTCTAAGTTATTTAAAATCCATTGAGAAATAACATTGTTTTCCCCAATCATGTTTGGAATTGCTTCTGGAATCAAACAGAAACTACCAACAATTAATAATGGTGTCATGGCAACCATTGCTTTTTTAACGGCACTTAAGTGAACTTCTTTGTCCATTTTGTTAGCAATAGGTGTCAAGTATTTTTGCATAAATGCTTCAAATTTATCGAACATCTTTAATACTTTCCTCTCTTTTAATACTCAATTTTTTATTTGTTTAAATCAGCTTTTTTACGAGCAACTAATACTTGTTTCATAACTGTTGCTCCATCCATTTTTCCATATGTTTCTTGGTTAACAATTACATAAGGAATTTTATATGGATCAATAATTGGTTTAATGTAGTCTAATTTGTGAGCAATTTGTGGTCCAATAACAAGGCAGTCACAGTTTTCAACTTCACTTGATAATAGATCAACAGGAATTGCTTTAAAACTAAAATCAGCGTCGTTTAGTTTTGCGCTCTTTTTAACAACATCTTGCATACTTCCCATTAACATTGTTGTTGAAAGCCCACCAGCACAACATAGAATAATTCTCATCTTACTTTTCCTCCTTTGCTTCAAATACATTTATTAATTCCTCAATTAGATCTCTCGCTAATTGAGAAGTCATATAATGGTCTTGTGCATGAACCATTAATAACCCAATTTCCGGTTTATCCTCACTGCCATTTAATTCAGCTTGGATTAATTCAGTTTGAACTTTATGAGCTTCTAAATCTGCTTTGCGTGCTTCATCAAGCAATTTTCGAGCTTCATCGTATTCTCCTGTTTTTACTTTCTTTAAGGCATCAAAAGCCAAAGCTTTACTTTGCCCAGCCGAAGAAATCATCCCTAAGATAATTTGTTCTGTTTTAGTCATTTCTACATCCTCCTAAAAAATCTATAAATGAAAAATATTTTTCATATGTTAAGTCCAAAGCAAGATTTTTAACTAATTGAATTAAGTTATCTAAATCATCGCTATGAACAAATGAATAAGATCCATGGCAATAACGAAGAGGAATCCCTAAAACCAAGGCCAATCTTCCACCTCTTTCAAGATGAGAATTTCCACCATCGGTTCCTCCCCCACCAAACATATCACTTTGATATGGAATGTTTGATGTATTTGCCAATTCCTTAACATATTGTAATAACTTTATATTCGGTGATAACGTTTTATCGTAATGAACAATCATAGGTCCTTTTCCGATTAAACGATGATTTGTATAGTTTTTAACTAATTCTGGATTGTTGGCAACATCTAAAGCAAATACAACATCTGGCTCAATCACATGTGATGCGATTTTTCCTCCACGTACACCAACTTCCTCACTACTTGTTCCCACAAAATAAAGGTCGTTTTCAACCTCTTTTGGTAGTTGTTTCATCGCTTCAATCATGCAATAACAACCAGAGCGATCATCCATCGCCTTACCAGCATAGACTTTATCTTGTAGTTGTCTTGCCTGTGAAGCAAAACATACCATATCACCAATATCGATTCCTAAGTCTTTTACTTCTTGACAAGTATCTACGCCAATATCGACATACATGTCTTTGACATTTCCTTTGTCGTCTTTAGTAACATTTAGTAGTCCTTCAATTTTTCTTCCGTCTTTGGTTTTAATTCTTACCATCTGCATTTCTTTGCTTTTGGCTTGAACCCCACCAATTGCTGTTAAATAAAGGAAACCAATATCAGAGATATGACGAACCATGAATCCCACTTCATCGATGTGAGCACAAAACATAATTTTTAATGGTTTTTCACTTGTTCCTTTTTTATGAAAAATAATGCTTCCTAATTTATCGCAATATACTTCATCACAATAAGGAGCACATTCACGATATAGGATTTTTCGTACTTCATCTTCATTAGATGCGATACTATCGGCATTGCTTAATTCTATTAATAATTCACTATTCATTTGTTCCCCTTCCTATCAATTTCATGACACTCATCATTTCTTCAAATGAATTCACATTGACCATCATATTTACATATGCCGGATTCTGCATGAGTAAATATAATTTCTGGGTAATTACTTTATACATTTCAACTTGGTCTTTCTTTAAACAAATCATAAATACAATTTTGACTTCTTTGTCATTTTGTATAAATGGTTCTTTTAAGATAGCCACCGAAATTATACTTTTATTGGCATCAGTTTCAATTGGATGGGGAATACAAACCCCATTCATATAAATCGTACTCACATACGATTCTCTTTCTAAGACAAGATTTGTGAAACCTGGTTGTCCATATCCTTTTTCTTCTAATTCATGTCCTAATTTCTTTAATAGCGTTTCATAGTCATTTGCTTCTACAAACTTAAAGAATTCTTTGGAATAGAAGGAGTTATACATAGGATGTTCATTAATTAAGATATATGGATCGTATTCTTCACATTGTAGAATTTGTTTGATTTTCACTAAGTCTTTATCATCTAATAATTCTTTGATGTAAATAACGGGTGCTTTTATCTCAATGGATAAAGGAATTACAGTAAAAATCAAATCAGGTTCAAAGGCTTTTAATTCATCTTGTTGAATATAAGAATACGTTTGGACTTGTGCTTTAGGGAATAAAGACTCAATTTGAATCTTTATCATATAAGCTGAGCCACCACCTGATGAACAAACAATTCCAATGCGATTATACGACATCAATTTTCCTAATTTTTCTTTTTCCATGTGGGTTGCGAAGTGCATTGCCACAAAACCAATTTCATCAAATGTCACTTCTACATCATATTTTTCATGTACCATGTTACAAAATTGAATCGCAATATTAAACATCATAGGATAGGTGATATTTAATTCATTTGCTAATGGATTTTGATATGAAATTTTATTGTGTAGGCGATCAATTAATAATGAAACATGCGCTAACAACATTTTTTTGAAATCTTCATCAGAAGAAAAATTTGAATCATAGATTTCATCAATGTTTTTGATAAACAATTCAATATCTTCTTCTAAGTTTTCACTTTCAATAAGATTTCCTGTTTCTCTTTTAATGTTTTTATTTAATATATTGATAACATCTTTAATGCTTTCTAAGTTAAAGAACACATGGTATTTCTTTTCTAAAGCTGAAATTAGAAATTCCGCAACGCGATGAATCGAATCCATTTGATTAAATCCAAATTCATCTTTTTGTTCTTTCTTAACATAAGATGTATAAACAATCACTTTCAGGTATTCAATCACATTTAATAACTCATTGTAATTGATGGTTAATCCTTCCTTATTTAATTGTTTTACCAAAGTTTGTTCCACATCATCAAAATCACATACCACTTCATTTACAGCACTTTGAATAAAAACATTTTCATTTAAATACGCTTCTACTAAGTATTTCTTTAAATATGTCATTTCATATTGTAAGCGAATACCATAGTGCGCTCTTTTTTCTAATTCAAAGTGATAACTATTGGCTAGTTTTTCCACATCCTTCATGTCATGTTTGATCAAGGCATTGGATACTTGGAATGTCTGGGCAATAGAATCAATGGATACATAATTGTTTTGAATAGCTAAATAAGCCAATATGTGGGATGGTCTTTCTTTCACATGAAAGCTGACTCCACTATTTAAATCATCAAGAAAATCATTGAATAAATTTTCATTGGTGATTTCTAATAAATATCCAGCTCCTCGTTTGGTATGTAGTTGAAATCCTTTACGAGAAGAAATGCGCATTAAATAAGAGAGATCATTTTGAATTGTACGCTTTGATACTTCAAATTTATTTATAAAGTAATCCAAGGAAAGATAGTTCTTTTCTTCCACGAAACACTTCATAATGGAATACAATCTCATGATTCTTCTCCTTTCCGCGCTAAAAATAGGATATTTCTTTGGCTAGTCTAATTATATATAGTTTTTTTTACACACAAAAGGTAAACGCTTACATTTGAAAGTGCAATAAGTTACCTAATGTTATACCAATTGCCATGGATTTTCTTGTCCTTCAATAGTTTTTATGGCATTTGTTATAGAATACTCAACCATATCACTTACTGCTTGATGTGTGAAAAAAGCGGTATGTGGTGTCAACATCACATTTGGAAAAGATTTTAAAATTAATAATTCACGATTATCTAAAATCTTATTTTTTAAGTCTTTATAATAAAGATGATGTTCATTTTCCACAACATCTAAAGCTGCATATCCAATGCGGCCTTCTTCAATGGCTTCAATTAAGGCAATTGTATCAATTAACCGTCCTCGTGCCGTATTTACGATGATAACATCCTTTTTCATCTTTTGTAAAGCTTCTTTGTTAAGCATATGATAGGTTTGTTCCAAAGCAGGGGCATGTAACGTAATAATATTAGCTTGTTCATACAATGTGTCTAAATCGACATATTCTGCGTATTTTTTTACATTTTCGTTTGGGTATAAATCATACGCAACAATTTTACAATTGAATCCACTTAATAAACGAATCACTTCTTGACCAATTTTACCGGTTCCAATCACACCTACTGTTAAGTCTTTTAATTCTCTTCCACGAATGTGTTCTAAGCTAAAGTCTTGACTTGAAAAACGTTCTAAGATTAGCTTCATATTACGAAGTGACATTAAAATCATCATAACCGTATATTCCGCAACACTTGAATATGTATAGCTTACATTTCCGGCATGCATTCCATATTTTTTACATGCATCTAAATCAATGTGATCGAATCCAATTGTGCGAGTGGAAATATATTGAACTCCATGTTTCTTTAATTCACATACAATGGCTTCATCTACTTTTGTTGTCATAATACTAACCGCCTGGGCTCCTTGACATAAAGAAACTGTTTCAAGGGTTAATGGTTCTTTGGTTTTTACTAAATCGATTTCATATTTTTGAGCATATGTATCAATTAATTCATTTTCATCTTCTCTTACACTATAAAAAATAATCTTCATACTCTATTCCTCCTGCTTTGTAGTATAAGAAATTGTAAACGTATACAAAAGGAAAGAAATTGGATAATAAAATGTAAAAAAATACCTTAATTAAGTAATTATGGTATAGTTAAGAAATGAAAACAATTGTGAAACATTTTAATGAACTATCAAATATTGAATTATATGAAATTCTAAAAGTAAGATGTTCTGTCTTTGTATTAGAACAAACTTGTTTGTATCCTGAATTAGATGACAAAGATCAAGAAGCTTATCATGTCTTTATTGAAGAAGACAATGAAATCAAAGCGTATTTAAGAGTATTAGATAAAGGAGTTTCTTTTGAAGAGGTATCCATTGGAAGAGTCCTAACAACACAGCGTAATAAAGGATATGGAAATATAATTTTAGAAAAAGGAATTCAAGTAGCCAAAGAAAAATTCAATGCCAAGGCAATTCGTATTGAAGCACAGACCTATGCGAAAGGATATTATGAAAAGTTTGGCTTCAAACAAGTTTCGGATGAATTTTTAGAAGATGGAATTCCTCATATTGAAATGTTGTATATTAAATAAGAGAATAGTATAATAACCGTGTTACAGAGTAGATATGTATGCGTATAGTGCCAATTGAACAGGGAGTTGTCAATGGACGAAAGCGAAAGCGCGATATACATATCGATTCCCACTGTTGCAGGAAAAAATATAAACCTCTTTTTTCCAGGCAATAATGGAAAAGGAGGTTTTTTTATGTTGAAATCTGTACAAACAATCAAAGACAGCTGTAAAGAATTAAAACAAGTATCTTCCCTTACTGGAACGGCTCTTCTTACAGCTCTTAAAGCCATTCTAGCGCAATTCACAATTCCCGTTTCAAACATCTTTGAAATTGGTTTTACCCAAGTGGTTGTAGGAGTTTGTGGATTGTATTATGGACCAGTTTTAAGTGGATTAGCCGGTATTTTGATGGACAACATCGAATATTTACTAAGACCATCGGGTCCTTACTTCCCAGGCTTTGCCCTCAATGAATTTATGACGGGTTTTCTATATGGTTTATTTTTCTATAAACAAGAAAACATTAGTTGGAAACGTGTATTATGTGCTCAATTATCAGTTACATGTGTAAATAACTTATTTTTAACACCATTGTGGTTATCTATATTATATGGTAAAGCTTTCCATGTTTTATGGATGAGTCGCTTAACAATTCAGTTTATTCGTTTCCCAATTGATTTTGCACTACTTTATATCGTAATTCGTACCGTAACTAAAATACGTAAACCAAGGGTCTAATCTTCTTGACTAGACCCTTTTTTAAATAATATTCCTTTTTTCCATAGTTGATATACAAATTCCAATGCCGTACAAATAATCAATAAAATTGATGTAACACTAATTATAATAAACCAATCTTTATTTGACAAATACGTAACATCACTAATCATAAGATAATATATTACCCAAGTCACAAATACAACAAGAAGCCAAGCGCTTCTTTTCAAAGTTGCCTTAACACATTCTTCTATTATTTCTTTTTTATTATTGTTCATAAGTCTTACTCTTTTTTTAAGATTAATCCCTTTTTCCTTAGTTCATTTATAAATTCTATAAAAATAAATAGAATTACTACAAAAATAGATGCACCAGCCACAAAGCCTATACTTTTCTTTTCTACTCCAGGAGATGGATTCTGTCTTCCCAAAATGTTAATCACAATTAAAACTAAGATTACTAATGAAGTTGGTAAACGTTTACGCAAAGCTGTAATAAAACATTCTTTTATTATTTCATTTCTATTATTTTTCATAAGCTTCGACTCCTTTCTGGTTTACTTTTATCTATTTAAATTATAGAAACAATTTTAGTTTAAAACAATTCTACTTTAACCTATTTATATTTGATATAATTTAATAGTGGATATAGGTTAAATTACTTTCTAATTATTCAATCCTAATCTATAATATCAATATGAATTATGGAAATATAAAATACTATGACATTGCCAATGGGCAAGGTGTTCGTACAACTTTATTTGTATCTGGTTGCACAAATCATTGTTTCGATTGTTTTCAACCTGAAACATGGGATTTTAATTATGGAAAACCTTTTACCGATGAAGTTGAAAATCAAATTATTGAATCTTTAAAACCAAGTTATATTAAAGGATTTACTTGTTTAGGAGGAGAACCATTTGAGTTTGAGAATCAAAGACGTTTGGTTTCTTTATTCAAACATATTAAAGAAGTTTATCCTAATAAAACGATTTGGTGTTTTACAGGTTTTATTTTAGATCAAGATTTATTAGATGGAGGAAGAAGACATTGTGAAGTCACGGATGAAATGTTGTCTTATATTGATGTATTAGTTGATGGACCATTTCAAAAGGATAAATACAATATTCAATTGGCTTTTAGAGGAAGTGAAAACCAACGTATTATCGATCTAAAGGCTTCTTTAGAAAAACAAGAGGTTATTTTATACATGGAATAAAAGAGGATATAACAGTTAAGTGATTTGTCACTTGAAAAGAGTTATATCCTCT